>JBKCFX010000185.1:0-2178 GCA_046303595.1 Bacteroidia bacterium | reverse complement strand
GGACGCGTATTTCGGAGTGGCCCGAATACTATGGAAGCGAGTACAACCGGCTGCATGCCGATATTCCTGGTGTAAATAGCCTTCGAGATGAAAACGGCAATGAGTTTCAGTTGATAAATACCGATGGAGGTTTGTATTATTCAAATACCAATTTGCAGATAGTAGATAACATTTCGCTCGAAGGGCTGCATATAAGTCAGTATTACGGTCAGCTTACAGCCCAATTCGACACCAATATTTTGTATGTAGGATCGCAAGATCAGGGATATCAACTTTCGACCTCAGACGATGGCGGCGTATTGGAAATGGAACAGGTAATTAGCGGCGATTATGGACATTTGGTGAGCTCGAACGAGGGAATGAGTGTATGGATGGCCTATCCCGGATTTGCCTTATTTTATCCGTTCGGAACCGAAACAGCGCAAAGTTATTCATGGGACTTCAACAACACGAATACCTTCTGGATTCCGCCGCTGATGCCAGATCCCAGTGATGCGGCAGTGTGTTATGTTGCTACCGGTTCGCGACTTACCAAGTTAACATTTAACGGTTCCGAAATCGTTCCCGAAACGATGCCTCAATCTTTTTCAGGCGGTGTTACAGCCATGGCTTATTCTCCGGTTGATCAAAACCGTTGGTATGTACTAACCGAGTCGGGACGTTTTTACAGTTCGCCCGACAGAGGTGAAACCTGGACAAACACTATTATTGCAAACCCGCCGGGAGCAAATTATTTATATGGCGCGTGTATACTTCCATCAACAACCTATAAGGATGTAATTTATATCGGAGGAAGCGGTTATTCGAATCCGCCTGTTTACAAATCAACAAACAATGGGGCTTCATTTCTTTCGATGAATGATGGATTGCCATCTACAATGGTATTTCGCCTTGCTGCAACGCCCGGCGATGAGTTTATTTTCGCAGCAAGCGAGGTCGGCCCCTATGTGTATTGCCCAACTACCAACCGCTGGAGCTACCTCGGAGGAGAGTCGGCTCCCGACCAGTCGTATTGGTGGGTCGAATACCTTCCATCGATGAAAACAGCCCGTTTTTCGACATACGGAAGAGGTGTTTGGGAATTCAAAATAAGCAGTCTCTTGAGCATTAAAAATGAAAAAGCCCAACAATTAAGTCTATTTCCGAATCCGGCCCGCGAGTTTTTTGCGCTCCGTGGCCTGAAAGCAGGAGAAAAAGGAACTTTAGCTGTGTATTCCCTTTCGGGTCAATTGCAATTTGTGCGCACTGTTTCAGGAACAGAGCCTATCGACATAGAAAACAGGCTCAAGGCGGGAATCTATATCGTTGAATTTACCGAGCGAGGAAAACCCCGAAAAACAGGAAAATTGGTAGTTCAATAAATTTCAATCGGCTTCACTACAACGCGCTGAACCTCCCAAATTCTCGCCACGTATTTGAGCGTTGGCACGGACATCCTCAATTTGCCGCTTGTTTCCACATGTGCGCTCGTTCGTTACGATTTCATTCCCGTTGCTGTCTGTAATGGTACACGAAACACATTTTTTGCACGACACCTGTGCACCCAGCATCCAAATACATCCAAAAACCAATACAAACCTTTTCATCACTCGCGGGGGCAGTTCAATAGGAGCGAATCGGGCAGCGTGGCTCGGTAAGTTAGTTCCTGCGTATTTAACGTTGCCTTTCTTCCGCAGATTTCGGGATAGGTATCTACAACTGCACCGGTAGACTTCGTAGTGGTTTCGCAGCGCATGCATTTTCGGCAGGAAGAAATAAAAGCAACAAAAAGCAGGAGGACTGCAATAGTTTTGAAGCGCATAAAAGGAAATTTCTAAAGTGAATTTAAATACCCCGCAATATTCTTGAATTTAAGCCAAACAAAAAAGGCCGACATTGAGCCGACCTTCGTTTCATTTAAAGAAAAAATTACTTATTTCAGTGCGTTTACGTGACGGGTGAGTTTACCAACCAAATTGCCCGCTTTGTTCTTATGAATAACATTACGCTTGGCTAGTTTGTCGAGCATCGAAGTTACTTCAACTAACAAAGCACCCGCCTCTTTCTTTTTCGAAGTCAAACGCAATTTCTTCATCGCGTTTCGGGTCGTGTTGTGAAAAAAACGAGTTGTCAAACCCGTCGTTTAGCGTGAAAGGAGTCGCGTCATTGCAGACTGATGTTTTTCCATCGCTTTTTTTG
>JBKCFX010000184.1:0-5198 GCA_046303595.1 Bacteroidia bacterium | reverse complement strand
CCTCTCCTTCAATAATTCATGAATTAGTGAATTATGCGATTTCTCCTTCTGAGGCAATTTCGGGATCAACCAAAATTCTTCCGCAATATTCACAAACGATTATCTTTTTTCGCAAACGCAAATCCATTTGTCGTTGAGGTGGAATTTTATTAAAACATCCGCCGCAAGCATCACGTTGTATGGCCACAACAGCCAACCCATTCGCTGCATTTGAACGCACGCGCTTGTAAGCCTGAAACAAGCGATCTTCGATTTTCTTTGCCGCTTTTTCTGATTCTGCAATAAGCACTTCTTCGTCTTTCTCGGTTTCAGCTACGATGTCGGCTAACTCTGCTTTCTTCGCGTCGAGATCTCCTGTGCGCTCTTCTAAAGTAGCCTTCGCTTTTGCAATTAATTCTTGTTTTGCTTCAATTCCAGCTTTAAACTCTTTGATGCGCTTTTCAGAAAGCTGAATATCGAGTGTTTGGTATTCTATCTCTTTATTAATCGAATCATATTCGCGGTTGTTTCGCACATTTCCTTGCTGCGATTCGTATTTCTTAATGGCTGCCAGCGCGTCTTTGATTGCGTTTTTCTTGTCGTTTATCGACTCATCGAGCTGCACAAGTTCGTCTTCCAAATTCTGAACTCGCGTCTGCAACCCGGCAAGTTCGTCCTCTAAATCCTGGACTTCGAGCGGCAATTCGCCTCGCACAATGCGAATCTTATCGATTTGCGTGTCTATGACTTGCAATTTGTAAAGCGAACGAAGTTTTTCTTCAACAGAAATATCGGATTTGGTCTCAGCGAAATTTACACTCATGGTTAAAAGTAATGTATTGGATTCGTTTGAATGCCTGTTTGGCAGCCGGCAAAATTAGGAAAATTATCTTTTAAATGTGTATAAATTAATTCGATTGTAAACTGCTCATTTTCATAATGTCCGATATCTACAATGAGAATTCGGTCCTCAGCATCAAAAAATTGGTGGTATTTAAAATCGGATGTGAGGAACACATCTGCACCGTTTCGAATGGCATCCTGCAGTAAAAAACTTCCCGATCCGCCGCACCAGGCAATTTTCTGTACCTGTGTTTTGTTCGGCTTTGTATGGCGTATAATACCTCCAAATGTAGATTTAATGCGGTCGAGCAACTCCTTATATAGTATAGCTTCGGGAAGTATGCCAATCATGCCCGAACCCGCATCCTGCAATGTGTTTTCGGTCTTAAAATATTGATAGGCAACTTCTTCGTATGGATGCGCTTTCCACAACGCATCCAAAACCGCCTGCCTTTTCCACGTTGGCAAAATTACCTCGATGCGTTGTTCCGAAACCGATTCGCGTACCCCCTGTTTTCCAAGTACCGGATCAGAACCGGGCCCCGGCCGAAATGTGCCAATTCCGCTCAGGTTAAAACTGCATTCATCGTAATTGCCAATAGCTCCCGCACCTGCGGCAAACAAGGCACAGCGTACTTTTTCGGCCGACTCCTCAGGTACATACGTTACCAATTGCAACAAGTTTTGTTCGGCTTTTCGTAGAACACTCGGCTTATCGATTCCGAGTAACGCACCAATCTTTTTATTTACGCCCGTATAAACGGCATCGAGATTCGTATGCAACGCATAAATCGCAATGTTGTTCCGAATAGCTTTGATAATAGCCCGTTCGGCATACGTTTTACCGGTTAACTTTTTTATTCCCGTGAAGAGGATAGGATGGTGCGCAACAACCAGGTTGTATCCTTTTTCCACGGCTTCATCAATTACGGCTTCGGTACTGTCGAGGCAAACTACAACTCCGCTGCAGGCAAGTTGTGCATCGCCGCAAATCAAGCCCGAGTTGTCGTACGATTCCTGCAATGCCGGTGGTGCCCAGTTTTCAAGTACCTGAATTATGTCGATAATGCGTGCATTCATAACCGCGAAGGTAATGAAATGATAATTCACGTACTTTGCGGGCATGTGGAAGGTTTTATTGATCCCTTTTTCATGGCTTTATGGCTTAGGTCTTCGCGCTCGACATTTTTTATACGATACCGGCATGTTAGCGTCGAAGCAGGCTAAGCTACCAACGCTGGTAGTAGGCAATCTTTGTGCAGGCGGGAGCGGTAAGACTCCGCATATGTTGTGGTTTGCCGATTGGCTTTCGGTCGACTATAAAATCGCAACCTTGAGCAGGGGCTATGGCAGAAAAACTTCGGGGTTTCGTGAGGTAGAGTTGTATTCGGAGGCATCCGATACGGGCGATGAGCCCTTGATGCTCAAAAAAAATTTGCCCGCTATTCCTGTTGCTGTTTGCGAAAATCGTTTGTTGGGAATTGAACACATTTTTGCACTGCATCCTAATCTTGAGTTTGTATTGCTCGATGATGCATTTCAGCACAGGCAACTACGGCCTGACGCTTCGGTTTTGCTCATTCCGCACAGCGATTTGTTCGGGCGCCGCACCTTGCTTCCGGCCGGAAATCAGCGCGATCTGTGGTATCGGTACAAAAAAGCAGATATTGTTATCGTTACGCGGTGTCCTGATGTACAAGGCGTTGAAGGTAAAAAGCGGATTATCAAAGCCCTTCCAGACTTTCCAATTGACGCCATATTTCGTTCGCAAACCTTGAATGGTGCCGCTAAGGCTTTTGATTCACAAGATGCTACAGAACTAAATTCGGCAAATTTCCCCCATTGTATACTGGTTACCGGGATTGCCGGGGGAGAAAAACTGAAGGAGTTGCTCGAAAGTAAAGGAATTATAGTGAAGCATTTCGAATTCTCCGATCATCATGGATATTGTCGTGATGATGTGAATAAAATCATGCAGGCATCTGCACAAAAACATCCTATTTTTACCACGGGGAAAGACCGCGTGAAAATTGAAGTGTTGCTCGAGCCTGCTCTTAAACCAAACTGGTACGAGTTGTTGATGGAACTAACGTTTGATCGTGAGGAAGACCTTAAGCAATTAATTTTACATCATGTTACAAAGCATAAACGAAGCCGCTGACTTTATCCGCAGTCAGACAGGCGATTTTAAAGCAGAGGCGGGAATTATTCTTGGCACCGGGCTCGGAGGATTGGTGCGCGAAATAGAAATTAACCATACCATATCGTACGAACATATACCCCATTTCCCGGTATCTACGGTCGAAGGGCATTCGGGCAAACTTATTTTTGGATTACTCGGAGGCAAGCGCGTGATGGTCATGCAGGGACGCTTTCATTATTATGAGGGATATACGATGCAACAGGTCGTTTTTCCGGTTCGTGTGATGAAGCAACTAGGCATTCGTTTTCTTTTTGTGAGCAATGCAAGTGGCGGGGTGAATCCCAATTATGAGATCGGCGATGTGATGATGCTAACGGATCACATTAACTTGCTGCCATCCAACCCATTGATAGGAAAGAATGATCCTGAACTGGGGCCTCGTTTCCCGGATATGAGCGAGCCATACGACCGCAAAATGATTCACCATGCGCGGGAATTTGCCTTGTACGAAGATTTTAAATTGCACGAAGGCGTATATGTAAGTGTGAGTGGACCGTGTTTCGAAACACCGGCAGAGTATAAATACATGCGCATTATTGGCGGCGATGCCGTTGGGATGTCGACCGTTCCGGAAGTCATCTGTGCCCGCCACATGGGCTTGCCTTGTTTTGCGGTAAGCGTGATAACCGATTTGGGTGTTGAGGGGAAAATTCAGGAGGTTACGCATCAGGATGTTATTGCGGCAGCTTCCAAGGCAGAAGTAAAGATGACTGCAATTTTCCGCCATTTAATAGCGAAACATCTGTAAATATTGTCTAATTTCGCGCCCCGAAACAAAAACGATAACCCATGTCAGGCAACATCACATTCACCATGCTCAAACCCGATGCAGTTGAAAACAACAACATCGGAGCAATTCTTCAAAAGATAAACGAAGCCGGATTTCGCATCCGCGCCATGAAATATACACGTCTAACACCCGAAGCTGCCGGTCAGTTTTATGCTGTACATGCCGCGCGTCCATTTTACGCAGACCTTGTTAAGTATATGTCTTCAGGTCCAATCGTAGCAGCTATTTTAGAGAAAGACAATGCTGTTGCATCGTTCCGCGATTTGATTGGAGCTACGGATCCAACAAAAGCGGCACCGGGCACCATTCGTGCTTTGTTCGCCAAATCAATAGAGGCGAATGCAGTACATGGTTCAGACAGCGACGAAAACGCGCAAATTGAAGGAAGCTTCTTCTTCTCGGCGCTCGAGCGTTTTTAATATTAGAAATACATCATGCAAAGCTCCTTTCGAGGGGCTTTTTTTGTTTTAGATATTTTGGGAGAAAATCAAATCTTCGGCTTCAATAATTTCCCCATCCGAAATTAGAACAGATCGTTCTACAAAGGCTTTTAGTTCGCGTACATTTCCGCTCCAAGGGTGATTCATCATGGCTTTTAACGCTTCGGATGAAAAGGATTTGACCGGCAGTCGATTCGCTGTACAAAATTGCTGTAACATTGTTTTTGCAAGTAGGAGTAGGTCGTTTTCGCGTTCTCTCAAGGGTGGAAGATGAATAAGGAAGCCCTGAAGGCGGTAGTACAAATCCTCGCGCATTTTTCCGTCTTTAACCCGTTGGGCTAGATTTTTATTTGTTGCGGCAATCACGCGAACATTGAGCGGTATTTCCTTGTTCGATCCGAGTCTCGTGATCTTACTTTCCTGCAAAACGCGCAACAATTTGGTTTGCATATGAATATCCATTTCTCCGATTTCGTCGAGAAAAATAGTGCCTTCATTGGCCTCTTCGAACTTCCCGATTCGTTTGGTGTCGGCTCCTGTAAATGCTCCGCGCTCGTGTCCGAATAATTCAGATTCGATGAGATCCTCGGGAATTGCTGCAACATTAACTGCAACGAAAGGCTTATTTCTTCGCTCGGAATTGTAGTGAATGGCAGAAGCAACAAGTTCCTTTCCGGTACCACTCTCGCCCGTTATAAGCGCCAGCATATTGGTTTTTTCGACCTTCTGAATTAATCGTAGTACTTTCAAAATAGCCTGACTTTCGCCAATAATCCGACTATATTTATTTCTATCGATAATTTGCTCGCGTAAAAGATCTACTTCTTTGCGCAGATTTACCTCCGAGCTGTGCTTTTGCACTTTAAGTTCGAGCAGTGTTAGCGCGTTGTCGTCTTTCTGTATGTATTCCTCGGCTCCATTCTCAAAGGCTTCAATTACCACA
>JBKCFX010000183.1:0-2683 GCA_046303595.1 Bacteroidia bacterium | reverse complement strand
ATAAATTCCCGTAATGAATAGCCCAGGATTTCAATCCTGGGATAAAAAAGAAAGGACGCGATTCGAAAGATCTGATATTTCGTATCGGAGGAAAATCAAGCTCCGGATTTTAGCCCAGGATTTTAATCCTGGGTTCATAATAAATTCCCGTAATGAATAGCCCCGGATTTCAATCCGGGACCGGAATAAAAAAATCTCGTAATCGCACCGTTAATAAAATTAATATACGTAGCTTTAGGCTATGAAAAAAGAAAAGGCCATAGAAGCCATATCAGAAATGCCGCCTGAATTTGATCTGGATCTTTTACTCGAAAAATTAATTTTCATCAACAAAGTCGAAAAAGGCTTGGAGGAAATCAAGCAAGGCAAGACGATAACCCACGAAGAGGTAAAAGAAATCATCAAAAAATGGTGAAAATTATTTGGTCTAATTTGGCGTTAGCTGATTTAAGGTCAATTCATGATTTTATTGCCAACGATTCAGCCTATTATGCATAAAACCAAATTGATAAAATAATCGAAAGAATCGACCAGCTGGAAAGATTTCCAAGTTTAGGAAGAGTAGTTCCCGAGTTTAATTCTCAAACTTTACACGAATTGATTGAAGGGCATTATCGAATTGTATACAGCTTGAAAGACGAACAGGTCGAAATTGCCAGAATTCACCACTCGGCTAAACAAATTGAATAAAGCAGTTGGCTTTTTTTGATTTACGATTAAACGATGTTCATTTATCCGATTCGTAGATAACGTGCGCATCTGCAGAGATTTCAGGGCTACGCCCCTCTTATTTCGTTTTCATTTGCAGGTCTTACTAAGATTGCAGGGCTACGCCCCTTATCTAACAAAATTAATTCGGCCGTTGCATAAACTGAGGGGCAGCGCCCCGAAATCTTCGTAAAATGAATCAAGTCAGCGACAATGCGAGGGCTAGCGGTCTGAAGTCTCCTTAAGCATTGCGTGCAAATCTGTAGAGATTTCAGGGCTACACCTCTATTATTTCGTTTTCACTTGCAGGTCTTACTAAGATTACAGGGCTACGACCCTTATCTAGAAAGATTAATTCGGCCGCCAAAGGGCAGCGCCCCTAAATCTTCGTAAAATCATACAAATCATCGATTATGGGAGGGCCACCGGCCTGAAATCTCCTTAAGCCTTGCGTCAGCATCTGCTGCGATTGCAGGGCTACGCCCCTTATCTGCAAGAACAATTCGGGTAGTGCTTAAACCGAGGGGCAGCGCCCCGAAATCTTTGTAAAATCAAACAAGTCAGCGATTATGGGAGGGCCCGCGGCCTGAAATCTTGGGCGCCCAAAGATTGAAAAACAGAGACAAATCTGCGAAACCATAGCTAAAACGATGAGTTTAGGATTAACTACGCTCGGGATTGCAGGGAAAAGCCCGCAGTGAGGCGCAGCGAAGCAGAGCCGAATGAGGACTTGTACCGGAAAGCCCGGAAAAGCGCCCAAAACACCAAAATAAACTTGCTATCCGTTTCTGCGACTACGATGATTGCTTAAGAAATTAACCTTCAACTTGCTTTGCAGACTTGTATAATTTGCGATAATGTTAAATGAATCTGTAATTCGGAGGATTTCAAACGGCAAATAAACGCATCGGCGAGGCACTGCTTAATGATTCAAAATAATCCTTTTAAATAATCCGGGCAAAAACCGAATGAATACAATTTGTTGAAATCGAATTTCAAAATGCATTTGTATGGCAACCGAAATCACTTACTTTTGGGCTCAAATTTTTAAGCGATGAACATCCACGAATACCAGGGAAAAGAAATTTTAAAAAGCTTCGGTGTAGCAATTCAGGAAGGAATTTTAGCCGAAACTCCCGAACAGGCCGTTGAAGCCGCAAAGAAACTGCAAGAACAAACCGGTACAGGCTGGTGGGTTGTAAAAGCGCAGGTGCATGCCGGTGGACGTGGTAAAGGTGGCGGAATTAAGTTGGCCAAATCGCTCGATGATGTGCGCAACTTGAGTGCTCAAATCATTGGAATGAACCTCGTAACGCCACAAACCGGTGCCGAAGGGAAACTCGTTCGCAAGGTGCTCATCGCTCAGGATGTGTATTATCCGGGAGCCGAGCCAACTGCAGAGTTTTACATGAGTGTATTGTTGAACCGCCAGACCGGTCGCAACATCATCATGTATACAACCGAAGGCGGAATGGACATTGAGGAAGTAGCACACACGCATCCCGAAAAAATTCTTCGCGAAGAAATCGACCCGAAAGTTGGTTTACAAGGCTTCCACGCGCGCAAAATTGCATTTAATTTGGGCTTGAGCGGCGAAGCAAACAAGCAGATGGTAAAATTTGTAACTGCTCTTTACAAAGCATATGTTAGCACCGATGCATCGCAGTTCGAAATCAACCCGGTATTAAAAACATCCGATAGTAAAATCATTGCTGTGGATGCCAAAGTAAACCTCGACGAAAACGGATTGTTCCGTCACCCCGATATTGCCGCAATGCGCGATGTGATGGAAGAAGATCCTACCGAAGTTGAAGCCGCCGAGCACAACCTGAACTATGTGAAACTTGATGGAAACATCGGCTGTATGGTTAATGGAGCTGGTTTGGCCATGGCTACGATGGACATCATCAAGCTGGCGGGAGGCGATCCGGCCAACTTTCTGGATGTTGGCGGTACAGCAGATGCTGCAAGGGTT
>JBKCFX010000182.1:0-1724 GCA_046303595.1 Bacteroidia bacterium | reverse complement strand
CGATGTAGCATTCAGCACCGAACAATAGACCTTTGCGCCCTCTTCGGCAAAAATGCGCGAACCAAGCAGGGTATTGCCGGCTGTTATATCTGCACTTTGCCTTCCGGCAGTAAGCAATTCAAAATCCAGCTCCAGTTCGGTGGCGTTGAGCGAAAAGAGGTCCCAGGTATTGCAAATGCGGCGCACCTGGCCGGGATATTCAATCGAAAACTTATTGGATTCAGACTGAAAGGCACCATTACGAAATGCCAACAGCACATGGTCTTTCAGCAGCTTTTCGCCTTCTTTCAGGTTTTCAATTGCGTGTACCAGATGTTCGTCGGGTAAAACACTCCCGGCAATGTAAATATTGTCGTTACCCGCTGCTTCGGGAAATTTCGCAGAAAGATACGATTGCGTTCTGAACGAGACCGTTGCTTGTAATCGGCGCTGCCATTTTTCGGCAAGGGTTAATATACCTATGCGCAATGCCGCCTGCGGCCGTGTGTATGTGAACGGCAAAAGATGCTCGCGCCGGTTGTCGTCAAACAGAATGATGTTCATGTCTCAAAAATAAAAAAGCCCTTCGGTTTGGAAGGGCTTTGTATCGAAAAAGCGAAAGATTTATTGAATCTTGCTTTGATGGCTTTTGTAACGGTTGCGGAATTTATCAACGCGACCTGCAGTATCTACAAGTTTTACTTTACCGGTGTAGAATGGATGCGATGAAGATGAAATCTCCAATTTCGCCAATGGATATTCGTTCCCGTCGGTCCACACGATCGTTTCTTTAGTATCGATGCAAGACTTCGTAATGAAAGCCGATTCGTCGGACATGTCTTTGAACACAACCAAACGGTAATTTGAAGGATGGATATCTTGTTTCATGGCAATCTTTTTTAAGGACGGCAAAAATAGGTCAAGATTCTGAACGATGCAAGAGCAAGTTGAAGATTTTCGAAAATCAATTCAAAAAACGCATCAACCAACTTTCGGGCAGCAGTTCCAGCCATTTGGTTTTGAGATCGGCTCCGTTCGAAAGGCTGTGGTTAAAAACCTTGCAACCCTTGGTTAATGTACCGCCGGCAAATTTAGCTTTCGCATCGTTCAAGCTGGCCCGCTCAATATTTCCAGCCTCATCAACCCAGGCAACCTGCATGCGGTCGAGCAGTGTGATTCCAAATTGCTGTTCCATGTTGCGCACCCATTGCAGCGATTTATCGATGGAGCATCCCGATGCTGCCATCAGTGCAGAATTAACCTTCACGATTACAAACAATCCTTCAATCACAAACACAGCGGCATCTAAAGGTTTACCATGCGTTGCCCAACTGGCACAAAACTCACGTCCCGAAGACCGGAGTTCGCTTTGTTCGGCCTCATTAAGGCGCCGCGAAGCCTGGTAAATCCAGACCGTATCGGTATCGCTAATGGCTTGTAATTCCGGAAAGTTCTGTACCATCATCTGCCTATTACAAGTCTGCTGCTTGCGCAATCATTTCGGCAATATCGAGCACTTTTACCTTGTCTTCCTGCTCGGCATGTTTTACGCCATCGGTCATCATCGTATTGCAAAACGGACAGCCCACAGCAATGTAATCGGGCTTCATTGCCAATGCCTCTTCGGCACGTTCGGTATTTACTTCTTTATTGCCCGCTTCGGCTTCTTTAAACATTTGTGCACCGCCCGCACCGCAGCACAATCCTTTTGCCTTGCAGCGTTTCATTTCGACCAGTTCGGCATC
>JBKCFX010000181.1:0-2519 GCA_046303595.1 Bacteroidia bacterium | reverse complement strand
AAGTTCGGAATTCCATAGCCGATTAAATTGTCGGGATTTTCATATTGATGCGCGCTTTGTTCTATGGCATTATAAATTTCCATATTCGTAGCATCCGGAAAAGCCTGCCAAAGACATGCGGCGGCTCCGGCTAGAATTGGAGAGGAAAACGACGTGCCATTTGCCCGCCCGATATTTCCCGAACTTGTTACAATCCATGTTGCCTGGCCCGTACACGAAACGTTGGGTTTAATCCTTCCGTCGGCACTTGGTCCTTGCGAGCTAAACGTAGCATAATTACCCAGCGAATCAACCGCACCAATGGTAAGCACCGAATCGCCGTCGGCCGGAGCACCGATGTATCGCCACGCATTATCGCCCGAGTTACCGGCTGAGTTTACAACCAAAATGCCTTTGGAAGCAGCAATGTCGGCTCCTCGTGTTACGTGTGTTGAATTGCCATCGAGATCTGCATAGGTATGCGATGTTTGAGGATCATCGAATTCGGTATATCCAAGTGAAGAATTGATTATCCAAGCGCCTGCACTGTCGGCAAATTCGGCAGCAGCTACCCAATTGTCTTCTTCGATGACGAATTCAGAGCCGGCATCTTCGGTACGTAAAAGTAAGTACTGAGCCCCGGGTGCAGTTCCCACGAATTGCCCGGGCTTGTTGGCAGCCATGCACGATAACACCGACATTACATGATAATTATCTTCGTAAACCGAATCGTCGCCCATCACAAAATCGTGTGTACCAATAATTCTGCTTTGTAAACGAAGAGAGTCGAAAAACGAAATGCGGTCGCAATTGTAAAAGCCCGCATCCAACACAGCAACCAAAACCGAATCACCCTTGAAACCCATCTGGTGAAGCGATTGCAACTCAATCTGGGCAATCTGACCGTTTGCAAAACCATAAGATGATTCTATGCTGTTTTTTTGTTGAAACGCAGGTTTGAATGCTTTTCGATTCTTTTCTTTCTGCTTTTGCAGCGATAGTCCATTTTCATCCTGAACCGAGACCAAAACTTTGGTTACAGGCCTCACAGTTTTCACAAACGGATAGGCCAAAAGCTCTTTTATTGTAGCCGAATCTTGGACATAAACGCTTACTGAGTTAAACCAGCGCGATATGTTAAGCACCCTAAAACCCTTTTGCTTAAGCTGTTGAACATAGGCCGAATTAACCGGATAATCGTTCCATTGAAGCGAGATACCTTGTTTTTTCCTGCGTTGAAGGGAGGCTTCAGAAAGAAATTGTATGGGCTTCGACTCCAAATCGCGCAATTCGCCTTTGTCCTTAAAAACAACCTGAAATTTGGCAGGTTTTTCAAAGGTTTGCGCGTAAGCCACAGAAACATGGAGACATGTAATGAAAAGCAGTATCCGTTTAAACATTGGGGATGATGGTGTTAATGATTGATGTCTTTTGTATTTAGAAACGATTAAGGCAGACAATGGTTGTATTGGAGTATCAATCGATGAGGAATACTTCTTTGTTTGTGTTTTTTTCTTTGGGTTCATATAAGGTAAGTTGTACATCATCGAGGTCGATATAACACTTACCATTATTCCAAATGTAAAAATTAAGCAAATCGCCGGGACGCTTTATTTCTTGCAGTTTATACATCGCCGAAAAATTAATCCATTCAACGGAAGCATCGCTTTCCATAAAATAGTTCTGGTATCCATATCGTTCTGTTGAAGATTCCACATCGATCACTGCGAATGGCCCCGCATTGCAGAGGCCGCTCGACATGCGGTACCTGAAACGAATTTCCAATAGCGCATCTTTTCTGTATTGCCCCGGATTAATAGAAAACTTCCGATTAAGTGCATATTCGACTTCGGCATTTATGCGATGAAAAGGGTTATTGATATCCAGAACCGTGAATTCGTTTCCACTTGTAAAGTCTGTTTTGAAAATTACCTGTGCTACATAGTTCAATTTATCGGCCGGCGTTAGACCTTTGTTCAATATCCGCGATAGACTCGAATCATCGGGTTCTTCCAACGAAAACAATGCATTGTATAAATAGCGTTTGGTTAGTTTTTCGGGTTTCAAAATCCCATTTCCTACCTGCCAGGCGAAAAATTGAGTATAAACAAGGCATCCCAAAAAATAACTAGAAAGAATACCTGCGGCAATCTCACCTTGCGCTTTACATTTTGATATAAGAGCATTTGCCGGAAAAACAAGCAAAATGTAGACGCTGTTCAGCTCGGGTATTGCCAAGGCATTATTCTCCCACCAGCCTCCAATGAGCAGCACGATCAAAAATGCAGTAACAATCGATAGCGAAACGGCAAGCGCTGAGACCTTCGACTCAGAAAAATACACCAATAATGCAAACGTTCCAAGCGTTGCAAACGGGGCATATAACCACAGGCCTTTTCTGTAACTCAATACCAATTGCGGAAATAACTCAAGATGCACAATCGCATGTTCGACACCATCAACTAACGAAAAGCCTGTAAGTAAAAATAAACCGAAAGTTAATCCGCATGCGGGAACTAGAATGAGTGCAACAAGAAGCA
>JBKCFX010000180.1:0-3265 GCA_046303595.1 Bacteroidia bacterium | reverse complement strand
ATGCCAACCACTTCCTTTTCCTTTTCAAGCATTTCGAGTACATGCCAGGGTTCTACCTTGGGCAATACCGGTTCGGGAATAGTAATTTCGTTCGACGAATCGCTGAACAAGGTATTCGCCATGCCCGTTTGCCCTTCCTGTGCACTTTGCCCGTAGCGAATTAACTGATCGAGCAAACCGGGTTTCGATGGTGTTTCCTGATAGAAAAATAGGGCGCGGTTGTCGTTACCGAGTAAGGTGTCAAAAGCCCCTGCGAGCGCCAAATTCTCGATATTACGTTTGTTTACGGCACGCAAATTCACTCTACGCAAAAAATCGAACAACGATTCAAAATTACCTTTCTTCCGTTCTTCAATCAATTGCTCTACGGCTCCCTCACCCACCCCTTTAATGGCTGCAAGACCAAAACGAATCTGCCCTTTGGCATTCACAGAGAATTGGAGTTTCGATTCGTTAACATCGGGACCCAAAACCGGAATGCCCATGCGCTTACACTCTTCCATAAAGAAGGTGATTTTATCCATCGAACTCAGGTTATTGGTAAGGTTGGCCGCCATAAATTCTGCCGGGTAATGCGCCTTTAAGTAAGCGGTTTGAAATGCAACGAAAGCGTAGCAGGTAGAGTGCGATTTATTGAACGCATAGGATGCGAAGGCTTCCCAATCGGTCCAGATTTTTTCAAGTTTCTTTTCGTCGAGACCTTTTTCTTTTGCACCATGAATGAATTTGGGCTTAAGTTCGTCGAGTGTCTTACGGTCTTTCTTCCCCATCGCCTTGCGCAGTTTATCGGCCTGACCTTTTGTGAAGCCGGCGAGTTTCTGAGACAATAGCATTACCTGCTCCTGATACACCGTAATACCATAGGTTTCCTGCAGGTATTCTTCCATTTCGGGCAAATCGAACACCACAGGATCGATGCCATGCTTTCGGCGTATGAAATCGGGGATGTATTCCAGCGGCCCCGGTCGATACAAGGCGTTCATTGCGATGAGATCCTCGAACTTATCGGGCTTAAGATCGCGCAGGTATTTTTGCATACCGGCACTTTCGAACTGGAACGTGGCATTCGTTTCGGCGCGCTGATACAATCCGTAGGTTTGTGCATCGTCGAGCGGAATGGTATCGATGTCGATGTCGATACCGTGATTTTCTTTGATGAGCCGAAGCGCGTCGCGGATAATGGTGAGGGTTTTCAGACCCAAAAAGTCCATCTTGATAACGCCCGCATCTTCAATCACCGAGCCTTCGTATTGGGTAACGAGCAAGTCGGAATCTTTTGCCGTGGCCACCGGAATGAGTCCGGTTAGGTCTTCGGGCGCAATGATAATACCCGCAGCATGCACGCCGGTATTGCGCACCGATCCTTCGAGGATAAGCGCTTCGTGAATTACCGTGCTTTCGAGCGAGTTTTTATCCTCGTAATGCGCGCGTAATTTCTTTACCCCTTCTAGTTCCTCACTGCTGAGGTTCTCTTCTGTTTTGAGACTTTTCTCACCATCAATCGGAGCCTTAATTACACGGTTGAGCTTGATACCAGGCTTTTCAGGCACAAGCTTGGCCAATGCGTTGGCATCACTTAAAGGCAGGTCCATTACGCGGGCCACATCTTTAATGCTCATCTTGGCAGCCATCGAACCATAGGTAATGATTTGCGCTACCTGGTTCTTGCCGTATTTATCGACCACGTAATCAATAACTTTCTGGCGACCTTCGTCGTCGAAGTCGGTATCAATATCGGGCATGGATGCGCGTTCTGGATTGAGGAAGCGTTCGAACAGCAAATCGTATTTGATGGGATCGATGTTGGTAATTCCAATGCAGTACGCAACGGCAGAGCCTGCTGCCGAACCGCGTCCGGGACCAATGAATACGCCCAAATCGCGACCGGCTTTAATGAAATCGGAAACAATTAGGAAGTAACCGGCAAAGCCCATGCGCTCGATAACACCCAGCTCGAAAGTGAGGCGTTCTTCGATATCGGCCGTCATTACATCGTAGCGTCTGCGTGCACCTTCCATGGTGAGGTGGCGCAGGTAATTCATCTGCGTATCGAACTCGGCCGGTAGCGGGAAGTTTGGCAGGAGTATGTCTCGTTTTAAGTCGAGCAGATCGACCTTAGAAACAATTTCGTTTGTATTGTCGATGGCCTGCGGAATGTCTTTGAACAGGTTCTGCATTTCGCTCTGGCGCTTGAAGTAAAACTGGTCGTTGAAGAAGGCAAAGCGGGTGCCTTTGGGATTGCTTTCATCGTCTGAAAATTCTTTGTTGGTGGGCGTCGATTTTTTCTCACCCGTATTGATGCAAAGCAGGATATCGTGGGCATTCCAATCTTCGCGCTCCACGTAATGCGAATCGTTGGAGGCGATAACCTTTACATTGTGCTTGGCGGCAAATTCGAGCAAGATGGCATTTACCTGTTCCTGCTCGGGCATGGCATGGCGCTGCAGTTCAACGTAATAATCATCGCCAAACAAATCGAGCCACCATTTGAACACCTCCTCGCCCGCTTCGATGCCTTTCTTGAGGATGGTTTTGGGCACCTCGGCACCGATACAGCAGGTGGTGGCAATGAGTCCTTCGTGATGTTTGAGAATTAAATCCTTATCGATTCGCGGATATTTGCCATACAAACCTTCGATGTAGCCCAGCGAGCACAGCTTGACCAAATTGCGGTAACCTGTTTCATTCTTTGCCAATAAAAGCTGATGGTAACGCACATCTTTATCGTCTTTGGTAAAACTGCGTTTGAAACGATCGGCCACGAGATAAAATTCGCAGCCCACGATGGGTTTCACGCGGGGCTTGCCATCCTCACCCTTGTTCTTGTAAGCCTCGGCCACAAAAGCAAATGCACCGAACATGTTGCCGTGGTCGGTAATAGCCATGGCGGGCATACCATCGTCGATGGCTTTCTTGTAGAGTTTTGAAATATCGGCAGCGCCGTCGAGCAGCGAAAACTGGGTGTGCACGTGCAGGTGCGAGAACTGAGGCATGGTGCAAAGAGGCCGAAAATAGCGGCGTGCAGGGAGGAGATATTTTCAACATTATAGTGATTTTGTTGTTGAAAAAATAAGGGGCTTACGAAACACGGAAATAAAATGGAATTACGTGTTTATTTTCTGGGATTGAAATTCGAGATTTTCGAATACTCCAAAACAGCCCGAATAATCATTTCGTTTTTCAATTTCCCAGGATTGAAATCCTAGGCTAAGATTGAAATTAAAAATTGTAGCAAATAATGGCCTAAACGCAAACGATGATAACT
>JBKCFX010000179.1:0-1774 GCA_046303595.1 Bacteroidia bacterium | reverse complement strand
CCAAAGCACGCTGCTGTCTCTGTCGATGGTTTCGCCGAAGTAGCCTGTTACCAACATCACAAGCGACGCAAAAATCAGTTTCCATAACAAGGAAACTTTAGCCCCAGCTTTTTTAGTGATTAGATAAAACTCTACGCACATCAACGGAACGGTGAGGATCCAGTCGACATAACGGAAAAACGTGGGCGATTCGCCCGTTTCAAGATTATACCCCCGCATGTAGTAGTAGTGTACTGCTGCAATGAAGGTAATTAGTCCTGAAACTAACACAGAGGTTCTCCATTTTTTCGAGGTATTGTTTAACTCAAAAAAGAAGAATACAGAGGCGGCCATCATGGCCATCGTTCCAATAAAGAACGTAAATGCAACGTAATTGTCGCTGGCAATTTTCAAACTTTCCATTTGATTTGTGTTTAGTGTTGTCCTACTCGTAAGGCTTTTCGGTTACTCCGTGTTTTTGAATGATTTACACCTTCATTTAACACTTGTTTAACAAAGCCCAATAGTGATTGTTTAGCATTTGTTAAAATAAATTAAACAAAAGTTCAAAACACCAGTAAATAGTAGGAATTTGAATGAAATTTTTTTTACTAGATCAGGATTTCAAACCTGGGGGCTAATAATCGCGCTATCGTAATCCCACCACCAGACGCGTAGTGCTCAACTCTCGGCTCTCGATGCTCACCAAATAAACGCCTTCGCTAAGCATATCGGCGGCAAGTTGCATCTTTACCGTTTCGTTGCCCTGCTGGCTCGTTATTAATCGGCCCGATAAATCGAATACACTTACCTTGGCATTGTGAAGGGCCAGGCTAAAATCGAGCTCGAGTACGCCCGAACGAATGCCCGCAAATACCAACGATGGCAATGTATTGCCGGCAAATACCACAGGCACAATATCCGAATAGGCATAACTACCGTTGTAGTCAATTTGCTTTAAACGGTAGTAGCTCACACCTTGTAGCGGTTGGGTGTCGCTGGCCGAATAGCTAAGTAAGGTGTTTGAGTTGCCCGCTCCAGCCACTGTGGCTACTTTGGTAAACTGCTGCGCATTGCTGCTGCGCTCTACCTCAAATCGCTCGTTGTTTATTTCGGAGGCGGTAATCCACGAAAGATCTACCACATCGCCATTGGCAATAGCATTGAACTCAAGCAGTTCTATCGGTAGCGGATTAACCCCGCCACCTCCAAAGCCCCAATTGCTCCAGCCGCTGGCTCCGGTGCGCTTTACCACAGGGCGCAAGGTGTTACCGGTAGCAGCTACGTGCGTTCCGCTTTGCAGCCAGTCGCCGGCACCCACACGTTTAAGTGCTGTAAGGGCACAAATGTCGTTTACTATTTCAAACCCTTCAGCATCAAAGCTAATATCATAGCTTCCTTCATTCAATCCATCGGCATCATCTATTTGCCAAAAGCCTTGTTGCGACAAACGGCTTACGTTAAAGCCCGGACAGGCCCCCACTGCCGCAATCGAATACGTTGTTGTTGGAACGCCGCTCAAGGCCATGTTTTCCTCCACAAAATCGGCGGTTAGCGTTCCTCCCGTTGTGGGAGCGGTGGTGTATTCTACTTTAACAAACTGCTCAAAACTGCTGTTGCCAATAGGGAACAAACCACTGGCATTGCCCGCATTTACTGCAGGAGCAAACCAGCGTTTCATTGCGCCAATAATGCGCCCCGAAGCGTACACCAAGGTGCCCGGTGCTACAGTACTCTCGCCTAAAGTTACTAGGTTTGCGCCGGCATTAAGATTACCTGCCTGCATGTTAAGTCG
>JBKCFX010000178.1:0-4261 GCA_046303595.1 Bacteroidia bacterium | reverse complement strand
CTGAGACGTTTTAAGGGAGAAAAAGAAGAAATTAGACGTGGGCAGCGACTCGATACAACGTTTGCATTTAAACCAGCTGATTTTGATATAGCCGACGATGATGTGCAGATGATGGACTTTTACGAACTCAATGGCTTCATTGAACGCGAAAAACTTAAAGGATCTTCTTTCATTGACTTTTACATACTCGAGAAGCACAGGAGATTTGCAAATCCGGTAGCAAACATTATTCTCACCTTAATAGCCGTAGCAATGGCAAGCCGGAAGGTGAGGGGAGGAATCGGTATGCACATCGGCATTGGCATCGGCATTAGTTTCACCTACGTAATGCTGATGCAGGTTAGTTCTGTTTTTGCTACCGAAGGCGGCCTGAATGCAGCCTTAGCGGCATGGATACCCAATGCGATTTATTTGTTGTTATCGCTGGTGTTGCTTAGAAATGCTCCGAAATAGGTTACGTACGCTTTCGGTCGTAAGCATTCTGTACATTATTGCGCCACTTTCGGCAACAGAATCCTAAACGTAGTGCCCTTCCCCAGTTCCGATTTCTTCACGTAAATCTTCCCTTGGTGGTAATTTTCGATGATGCGCTTACTCAAAGAGAGTCCGAGTCCCCAACCGCGTTTCTTCGACGTATAGCCTGGTTCGAATACCGTTTTGAGATTTGCTGGTGCAATGCCTTTACCGGTATCGCTCACATCAACACAATACCATTTTCCTTTTTCGCCCAATACCACATCCAAACTGCCACCTTGACCCTCAATGGCATCAATTGCATTGCGAATGAGGTTTTCAATCACCCAGTCGAAAAGCGGAACACTGAGCATAACCTGCGCATCGAGGTTCTCGACTAGTTCAGAGCGAAAGCTCAAGGCGATTTTCTTGGAGGTGCGTGGCATCATATAGCCCACGCTTTCCTGTAAAACATCCTGTAAATGATGCAGCTGCAGCTCTGGTACGGAGCCAATCTTCGAGAAACGTTCGGTTATTACCTCCAGCCGCTTGATGTCTTTGCCCATCTCCGAAAGCGTTTCCTCATCGATACCCTTGTACCGCAACAGTTCCATCCAGGCCCTAAGGCTGCTTAAAGGCGTTCCCAATTGGTGAGCCGTTTCTTTCGACATACCCACCCAAACTCTATTCTGTTCAGCCCTTCGCGAAAAGCTAAAAAGAAAATAGGCCACAAGTATAAATAAAGCAATTACCGTAAACTGCACTAGAGGATAGTACTTCAGTTGTGTAAGTAGGAACGAATCCTGGTAATAAATCGAACATTTTCCATAATCGGGTAGGTCTATATTGAGCGGTGTGTTTTCGACGGCCATAACTGAAGTAAGCTCAAGCATAGCTGCCGTGTCGGTTTGAATTTGCCTTTCCAAGTTACCCGATGCAATGATGCTCTTGTTGGCATTGGCAACAATAACCGGCACGCTGGCCGAGTTCACCACCACCTCAGATATAAAAGATTGGATGATGTTGTCGAGTACTTCGCGTAACTCGGTAAATACGCGCGAATCCTGATAATAGATGTAATAATTACTCGAGTATCCGTCGTTGAATACAATTGGATTGTATTTGCTGAAATCGCGCTTAATTATTTCGGTAAACTCTGTTGGTGAGCCATATTTGACTAAATCGACGTTGGTGCTATGATTGATTCTATTTTGACCGTCGACTAAAATAGCAGGAATCGTATTGTTTTCGCTTGCCACCTTCAGGTAAAACGAAAGGGCATCGTTATCGTTGGTGGTCCTGAGATTTTGAATTGCCAGTGCCCAGATTTCGGCACGTTTGCGTTCTTCAGTTTTAAGGCGTTCGAAAAGACTTTCGGTATACTTCACCAACGTAGCGCGCTTCTGCACGGCTTCGGCCCAGAGCTCTACTTTTTTGCGTTCTTCCTCCGACACTTTCTTCACCAATACGCTGGTATACCATAACGAAACTGCCACAATTAATGCCGCGAATCCGGCAAGCCAGATTTTCCATCTTTGTTTCGCTTGGCTAATCTTCACAGGTTTATTGCTCTTTGGTGAGTTCGAACAAACGTTGTTTTTCGTCTTTGCTTAAACTATCGTAGCCCGAACGCGAAATTTTATCGAGCAATTTATCAATTTCTGCCTGCTTTTCGCGCATATTCAATTCCGACGGTTTTCGTGGAGTCGCAGCACGATGCGTAACTATTAGTTTCGATTTGGGTTTACCGATTTCCCAAAGTGGATTTAAAAAAGCTGCAATGTCGCTGCCTGTTTTTAATCGAATGCCCCATACAATGCCCCATACCGCGCCGCCTAGATGCGCAAGATGCCCTGCTGCATTGCCCGAACGGATTTGAATTATATCCAACACCATAATTATCAAGGCTAACCAGCGTAATTTTATGCGAATTACTCCAAACAAAAATACATCATCGTCGGGCCTGAATGCTGCTATGCCAATTAAAACCGAGAGGATTGCCGCCGAAGCTCCCGCTGCCGTATATGCCACTCCGGTGCGTGTAAAAAGCGGAAATACATTCACCGCAACTAAGAACACGATTGCACCCGCCAAACCGCCCGAAAAATAAAGGCTCAGCAAACGCTTGTCGTTAAAATAGCGCGCAAACAACTGTCCGGTAAAGTAAAGCGTGAGCATGTTGAATAGCAGGTGCAGCAGACCGGCATGCATGAACATGTGTGTAAGCAGCGTCCAAGGTTTGGTGATGAATTCCATCGGAGCACCCGGAAGCAAGAGGTATCTGTTTATAGCAGCCTCTATTTCATTCCCGCCAAACAGATGCAGCAAAGAAAGGGGGATTTGAATTGCTAAAAAAATGAAAACATTGATGATGATCAGTCGGGTTACTGCATCCGAAACGGTCCATTGAAAGCGCAGCTGGTTCATCAGAATAGCCTGAATTTATTACGATCGAGTTTCCGGTAATAGAATATCAACAAAATGCCGAAAACCATCCCACCCAAATGTGCGAAATGTGCTACATTATCCTCGATGTTGTTGCGTAAGCCCATCGAAAGTTCGATTAATCCGTATACGATAACAAAATACTTCGCTTTCATCGGAATCGGTGGAATAAGCATGAGAATCATTGCATTTGGGAACGTCATGCCGAATGCTAGCAAAAGCCCATATACAGCGCCCGACGCACCTACGGTAGGGATATTTGTGCGGAATTCAACCACATCGTTCACAAACACCTGCGACTGGGTAATGTAACCGGGGTTCAGCCGGTCGTTGTACCAGGCAACGAGGAAATCGTTGATCTGCGCATTGTCGTATGAACCCGGCAAATGGTTCGAAATAAACTGTTCGAACAGCGTATAGGATGGATTGCTGAGATATAAATCGGCAGCGTCGATCATGGGCTGCAACTGAAAGCCAACCACGGTATTGTGCACGAGTGCGGCACCGATGCCACAGGCAAAATAGTAGTAGGTAAATCGTTTGGGCCCCCACGTTTGTTCGAGTGCAGAACCAAACATCCAAAGGGCCAACATGTTGAAGAATAAGTGAAACACGCCCCCTGTGCTATGCAGAAACAAGTGCGTTATAATTTGCCAAGGCTTGAAATCGGGCGAAAGCCAATTGTGCAGCGCCAATAATTTCATTGGTTCGTTGCCGGCATAATCACTGGCAATTAGCAAGAGCACATAGGCTATTACGTTAATAATTATGAGTGTTCGAATAACAGAACTTGAGCCCGAACGACCTGGTTGTAAAATATTCATTGCGTGTCAAAGGTATGAAAGAGGGTAAAACGCAAAGCATGTAGATGAAATTGCATCAATTTTTATATGAACTCGAGCAGAATTGGGATCGATTGGCTTCTTTCATTGCGGTAAGTAATCTAATTTTCGGTTGTTCAATCTTCTAACAAAAAGATGAAGCCTTCGTTTTTTGGATGGGAAACAGCCAATGTTGTACAGTGAATTTCAGCCCCAGAAATCGGCTCGGCATTAAATGAAAAAACCCCTTGATAATCAAGGGGTTTTGTTGTAGCGGAGACGGGAGTTGAACCCGTGACCTCAGGGTTATGAATCCTGCGCTCTAACCATCTGAGCTACCCCGCCAAATGGGCTGCAAATATAATTGAATTGTTGATTTGCAAAACGCGATTGAAAAAATCATCCCCATAAACCATTCTTGTGCGCTTAATATTACCTTATTGCTATGTCGTATCAAAAATAATCAATTGAAAATAAGCGACTAATGAAATTGTATGGTACTTTGTATTGCATAGTACTATAATTCATTTACATTTGCAGCA
>JBKCFX010000177.1:0-3067 GCA_046303595.1 Bacteroidia bacterium | reverse complement strand
CCGCTGTTTTTCTTATAAAGTAAGTTCCTGATGCTGAAACGGCAGTAGTAATGGCTATGGGCGAGGTATTACTAATGGCATTGGCAAGAGTTGTGAAATAACTGGTGGTTCCACTTGTGCTATTGAGGTCGGTGATTACGCCAACAGCATTCAAGTTGACCGTATTGGGAGAGCACACTGCCGCTGGATTGGTAATTTGCAAATTCGGCGCTGTTGGCGCTATCTCAAAAGCACCAAGGGTGTTGTTGCACGATCTGTAAGTCCCTGAATAGTCGGTGGTAACACTTGCAACGGCAACACCAGCAATTATTCCTGTTCCGGTGGGTCTGTAATTTGTTGCAGTGCTTGTACCTGTACCATTAGCAATATTGGCCGTAAATGCAGGGTTAATAGACTGACTGGCTGCATCCTGTGTAGTTGAAGTTTGCCATGCACCAAGTGTTGCATTATCAACAGCATTATAACGCCCTAAAACTCCTCCTGTGCCCGATACAAAGTAATTGTTATTGTTGATGGTAAGGCCTGTATTTCCGGGTAAGCTAATGGCATAATGTTTAGAAGTACCGGCAGAATTGCTTCGGGCATTAAAGAAAATATTGTTTCGAATATTTCTTGTTCCGGTATTAACAGTTGTGGTAAAGGCAAATGTATTGTTAGCGCCTGTGGCTGTTGCCGTACCGCCTATTGTGGATGTATTAAAATAAAATTGATTGGTACCGCCTGTTTCGCTGATGCCATTCAATACATTATGTGTGGTGATGGCATTTCCTAAATAAATAATATTGTTTGAATAAGTTGCAACGCCACCTGCGGCCTCTATTGCTGTTTGACTTTGATTAATATTGTTAGAGGCAAAATCCCTAATAAAATTGCCATTGATGGTTTGTGTGCCTGCCGATCTTCCTGAATAGTAAATACCAAGGGCATTTGTAATTACGGTAGAACCATTGGTGGTTAAACCATAAATGGTATTGCCCGAAATGTCGGTATTGGCCGCCTCGGTATTCCCCGATAAATTGAAATCAATCCCCACCACATTGGCCGTAGCTCCGCTTGCTGCAAAATTTTGATTGGATGTGAGGTTGAAAATGGTATTGTTTTGAATTTGAATGGCTCCGCGAACATTGGCCGGTGTTGGATTGTCAAATACAATTCCTCTCGCAGCTCCCGGCCCGGTAGCTGTGGCAGCATAATTCATTCGCAGATTAGCAATAGTGTTGTTGGCAATGGTTGTTGATGCTGTAGTTGCAGTTCCGCCTGAATGTACTATGCCTCGCACACGCTGTATTTGATTGTTAGCCGCTGTTGCACTGTAGGTTGTAGCTGATGCAGTAATGTTAAAACTATTGGCTTGCGTGGTACTTCCAATGGTATTATAACGGATAATGTTGTTACCATCATCCACCCGAATTCCTTCAATGGTTGACACACGACCGACTCCCGTAATACCACTTGCCGTGATGCCTCCTATCTGATTATATTCAATGGTCGCATTTCCGGACCCCATCCCTTGAACCTGTACACCAACGATATTCATTCCATTACCTGCCACCGTTCCGGCATTGGTCACTGTAATTGATCCGTTGATAAGATTATCGCCTATAATATTGGGCTTACTTGCAGAGCCAATGATAACCGAATGCCCAGCTGTGGCAGCTGTTTGTCCACCAACAACCACAATACCGCCCCATACAGCCAGTTGCGGTGCGATATTTGAAAATGCCGCTGTGGTGCCCCATGCAATATTTTTTATGGTATTGCCCTCTATAGTTGCTAAATTCCCTGAAGGGATACTTGAGTGACCTTGAACATAAATGCCAATAAATCTATATTGTCCGCTTGATGAAGTTGGCGCGTTTACAGTCCATGTTCCGCTGCAATTCGGACCACTACCTCCAATAAAATTATCTCTAATAATAAAGTTATTGCCATTGCCTGTCAAATTGGTCACATTGGCTGCTGAAATACTATAACCTGAACCATTATGGACAAATATACCATACTGCGTTACTATTTGTGAGCTTGATTGCAGCGGAATATTATAAGCAGTAGATTGATAAATGCTATTTCCCTCAATCACAGCCGCTGAATTAAATGCATCAAAATGAATGATTCCCGAATATTTATTAGCCCCATTGTAGCCGTATTCTCTTATGCCATTGAATTCGTTATTGCGAATAACGATGTTATTATTGGTAGCTGTTGTTGACAAACCTCTGCAATAAATACCGCTAATTGGACTGAGCGTTGAAGAGTTATTGTTTGCTATTAAACAGTTAGCAATTGTGTTGTTATCGCATCCTGTTGTACTTCCCGCAAGTGTATTAATTTCAATGATACCGATCATACCTCCTGAACTTCCCCCTGCACCAGTGTATGCAGCACCACCTCGCACATTGCAAAATCGTATGGAGTTATTAATTGCATCATTTCTAAGCATAATTGCAGCGCCCAGGTTATTGAATGTTTCTATTGAAAGGTTGCGGCTGGTGCCAGTTCCTCCTGCGCGTCCGTCAATGGTTAAAAAGTCCATACCGTTAAGCCGAATGGTATTGTCGGCATTGCCGTTGCCAATTAATAAATTTACCGCTCCCGCTGCCGGTCTGATTGTAACTGTATTACTTGCAGATGAGCCTGCGTTGTTGTTAAAAACAATCGGTGTAGCCTCAGTAGAACCATTGTAAGTAGGCTGCAACTCAAAAATATAGGCCCCCGAAATCGTAAATAGATTTAAAAAGTTAGCAACCCCTTTCAAAGTACAAAATGTGCCGGTAGGCCCTACTGTGTAGGTTCCCGGTGGATAATAAACAGCGGGGGTGGGCAGCGTAACCAATAAGCCGCTTGCAAAAGGCCCCGTACTTCCATTGGTAGGGTTTGTTGCTGTTGCAGTAAGATATTCTCCATTTAAAAAGCACGTAACGGATGATAAGTTAACACTCCAAGTGCCGCTTGCATCGGCAGTAGTGCTCGCCAAATATTGTTTGCTTTTAATGTTGGTTGTATAATCTCCGTTGCAATTACTGCCCAAATACACATCAATAATGGCATTGGGAGTAGTGCTTGTTCC
>JBKCFX010000176.1:0-1361 GCA_046303595.1 Bacteroidia bacterium | reverse complement strand
CCAATGAGCACATTGTCTGGCGAGCCGCGCGAAAACTCCACCGGGCGATAAAAGATTATCGGATTGAGGTAAATTGGATCGAATCCTCGGCGCATGCCGGTTGTGTCGCCACCCTGCCAAACAATGCCTTCGAAGAGACCGATATTCAGGCCCTTCATCACATTGTAGCTCAGGTGATGGATTGTTCCAAACTTCTGTTTATAACCTCCTACCCCACTGTTGGAAGCATTTCCAATATTTTGCCAGGCAAGAAATAAATTGGTGTATTGAAGTTTCCAAAAATTGGTAGTGATCTTTGCAAAGGGATAATTAAATGCATTGTCGGAAAGCAGCAAGGAACGATATCCGTCGCCTATGAACTGCTTGTCGTTCCCGAATTGCAAATTGAAAAATTTCGATGGCTGAATGGAAACATATCCTGCTGCATAGGCATAATCGAATCCGGCATCGCCAAAAGGTTTTACGCGACCTTGCCCGGGAACGACATTGTTTTGCCGCACAAAACTATCAACATAATTCACAAACACCGATTGATTCTCCCAGAACGAAGTGTAAAACGAAACCGATTTCCCAATCGAGCCCATAATCTGAATACCACGCGAATTGTCGTAGGTGTTTCGTCCGGTGAATTGATCTTTGCCGCCACTGAAGCCGAAAAGTGGATCGAGGTATAACGAATAATCTTCACGATCAAGCTGCAGCAAATGTTCGCTGAAAATCTTCTTTCCCACGTTGGACGAATAAAATCGCTTATTGGGCAATTTCATTTTCAACGCCGAATCGGGGTGATGAATAACTGTTTTAACAACATTTACGCGCCAAGGCTTAAAGGCAGTGTGCATTCCCGAACTAGAAGTGTGAATAGCCGCTTCAATTTGGTTATTCAAAAACCGATCGTTGACCAAGTTATAATGTTGTGCAAAAGCATGCTGAATAACAAGACAGCTAATCAGTGCAATGTAATTTCTCATAGGGTAGGATTTGCCGTGTTGCAAAGGAGGCGCATTTTACGAACGCGAATCCACACAACCGCAGTGAATACCAGCAATGATGCCGTTGTAATACCAGTTACCGGCCAGAATGCCAATTCGAACCGAAAGAAAAAACCGGAAGCAAAGCCGGCAAGAACAGAAGTGAGCAATGACAATCCGGCCAAAATCAACGTTGCATGAACGTGCGACAATCCAAGTTCGAGCAACAAGTGGTGCAGGTGATTGCGGTCGCCCTTAAACGGGTTTTTCTTTTTGATGATGCGAATAAAAAAAACACGCACCATATCGAACAATGGCAAGGCCAACAATCCGATTGAAGCAAAACAGAGCATTTTCGACGATGCCCCGATTTGTCCGGTAGCGAATAAC
>JBKCFX010000175.1:0-1032 GCA_046303595.1 Bacteroidia bacterium | reverse complement strand
GTGTATAATTCACAGGTCGCTGCAATACAATTTCTTGTGATTGGATGCGCTGCAATGCCTCGCGCAGACGTTTCTCTTCAAGCTGATTGGCAAATACTTCATCAACCGCCTGCTTCATCAGTAAATTATCGATATCGTACTGATGAAATACATCAAACAACAACCTGCTCGAACTTTGCAAATGCTTTGTGCCTAAATTTTTTCCGGGATAGCCCTGAAATACAAGTCCAGATATGGCTGCAATCTCCCTGAATTTTCGCCGCGCCAATTCGGCCGCATTGATGCTCGAAAGCAGATCCTCATGCAAACCTTCCAAACGGAACAACTCGAGTTCTAGTGCCTCTTCAAGTGGAATCGGCTGATCGGAGAGCAGTTCAAATCCATAATCATTCATGCCGATCGAAAAGGTAATCGGCGTTAATTGAGCTATCCGCCAGGCAATGAGCGCTCCCAATCCTTCGTGTACCAAACGACCTTCAAATGGGAATATAAAAATGTGATGCCCCTCGCGCGATTCGATGCATTCGATTAACAACTGATGAGATGCCGGAAGCACAGAACGTTGTTGTTGCAACTCAAATATAGTTTTTAAATGAACCAGCTCAGGATGAAGCGGATTATTCCCTTTAACATATCCATCGATTTGCAAGCGGATGAAATCCGAAAGGCACGACGAAAGGGGCATCCTCCCTCCCATCCATTGCGGCACGGTACCTTGTTTTTTCTTCGACAATTTCACCGTCACCTTCAAATCTCGCACATGAACCAGTTCGAGAACTTTTCCCGCAAACCAGAACACATCGCCCGGATTGAGTTTGGAAATGAACCATTCTTCAAGCGTCCCCAAAAAGCCACCCGACTGAAACTGAACGCGCAACATCGGGTCGGATACAATCGTTCCCATTGCGAGGCGATGCCGCATGGCAGTGCGTTTATCTTTAATTACGATGCGACCATTATCCCAAACAGCTTTCACATAATCGGGATAGGCCTGTAGCGCATTTCCGCCGGTTGTAATAAATGCTACAATCC
>JBKCFX010000174.1:0-1596 GCA_046303595.1 Bacteroidia bacterium | reverse complement strand
ATCTACAACTTCGATATAATCGTCCCACACACTTGCCGGTATGCCAAAAACAGCCGGTGTGGATGCATTCCATGTATTGTTTCGAATGGCGGTAAAATAAGCCAGAATCTGATCGACCTGCGCTTGGGTTTGTGGCACATTGCCGCCGCATTGTGTAGCGATAGACATGAGCTGATAGGCCAATACCGAGTCGAGCGGTGAACGTGGGCCCGCAAGCGAAATAAGCGCCTGAACATCGTTGCGTTCGCGTGCGATAAACGGAATGAGCGATGAGCCCTCGCTGTGGCCAATGAGGATGATGTTCGTCGTATCAACGTCGCTCCTTGATTTTACGTAATCAATAGCACTTTCAACCGGAAGCCATAATTTCTCGAACGTAATCGTACCTAGCGTTGTGGGATATGTATATTCGATTTTATCGAAACGTAAAACGGCAAAACCCGAATCGACCAAGGCATCCGAAAGTCCTTTGTAGGGCCGTAGGGTATCGTTGAGCAATCCCGGATACAAGCAGGCTGCATTGGCGCCTTCCATTGCCAGTGTGCCATTGCGGTCGTTGGCACCGCTGCCCGAGTTTATGATAATGGTTGGAAATACGCCGCTTGCTGCTGGTTTGCAAAAAGTGCCGTACACGGTTTTTCCGGCATGTGTAAAGGTTATTTCTTCGGCCTGCTGGGCGCAGACAAGCAAGGCGTTAAAAACGAAAAACAAAAAATAGCTTACCTTTAATTTAATGCTGCACATATACTTTTAAAAATTGTTTGCAAGTAAGTTAAGTAAAACGATAGGTATGGTAATTAGTCCTATCATTTTTTGATCAAGGTAATTAACTGCATAAGCCGACATTAAGCAAAGTAATTCGCAGTGGCCGGCTTTGGAGTCTGCAAACTCGTAAGCATAATTCAATTTTCGCCACATGTACTTGCGTTTAATTTCGAATTGTTCGCCGGTGTTTTGATTTTCGATGAAATATGTTTGGCTGAAAAATCCCTTCGAAACAATTTTGTATACCGAGGCATCAGGCAATGTAATTGAAACGTCATTTTTCCACATTAGGTTCATGCGCATTTGCCCTACCACATTTTGGTTTTGAGTAAGTTCGAAACGGGGATTGAACATGGCCCTTTTCGACTTCAAAGCATAGGAATCGATTCCATTAACGTGAATTTGAGCGCTGTAAACAAAAAAGTTTTTGTACTGCATCGAACCCTTTACGACTTCGTTTTCAAGGAGTTCATAGTTTTTCCAATTGTTGGGGAGTGCAAGCATGGGAATTATTTCGAGATAAATACGTTGTTGTTGAAATAGAAAATTGGGTTTTCTTGAAAATATGCTTATTTAGAAAAGCATGCACTAATATTTAATGTACTCTTGCTCCCAATTCGTATCCGACATTTCGTTCGCTGGCACAGTAAAATAGTATGTTCTAAACATAGTAACAGGGTACGTGAGGCGTGTCCGTGGCAAATTATCATAAGCAGGATTCCAAAAACCATATTCTTTAAGATAATAACCGTTTGCATCATGGGTAATTTCCCATGAAATCCCCCACGTTGTGCCCTCCCAAGGCCCTGTTCCAATGTAATAAGAGCCATT
>JBKCFX010000173.1:0-7438 GCA_046303595.1 Bacteroidia bacterium | reverse complement strand
ATTTTACGTATCCCCATGCTGCAGAGCGTCGTATAGGTTTTATCGCCGATCATCGGTATCCTATTCACGGGCAAAGGCGAAAGAAATATTTTTTCCTGTCCCAGCGGAACCTGCAGTTGCCCGTCGGGTTTGGCTTCACCTGTTCCAATTTTAGATACCGTCTTATTGCTCGACAAAGCAAATGTGATGGGCAGACCGGTTTCCCGAACGACGCTTTGTTTGAGTTTCTGCATCCACTTCCAAGTTCCAAAAAACTTATCCATACCGGTTAGGTCGAGATAGAACTCATCGATAGATGCCTTCTCATACAATGGAGCCCTCTGGGCAATAATTTCTGTTACCATTTTCGAGTAGCGGCTATACAGCTCCATGTCGCCACCTACCACAATAGCATCGGGACAAAGTCGTTTGGCCAGTTTTACAGGCATGGCAGAATGAACACCAAAGCGCCTTGCTTCGTAACTGCACGAGGAAACCACCGCACGATCGCCGCCTCCGCCAATAATCAACGGCAGTCCCGCAAGTCGACTGTCGCGAAGACATTCTACACTGACGAAAAAACTGTCCAAATCCATATGAGCAACCGAACGCATAACAAAACGACTATTATAACATCAAATATATAAAAATATTGACGCTTTTTAAGTCAATTTAGATAATCTGCGATAAACGTGCTAATCGACGAGAATCAGTCTGAAAACTGTGAATCGTTCAGCACTCGATTTAATTTCGAGCATATAAAACCCTTTCTGCAAGGCGCTCAAATCAAGTGTATGTTCGGCGGATTGTATTCTACCCTCTGCAGCCAGTCGGCCATAAGGATCGCGCAGAAGATAGTTGTATATGGATTTATCTGCATCCGGACAGAGAATATGCAAGACATCGTGTGTTGGATTGGGATACACGCTAACTTTGGGTTTGCTTGATGCGATGCCCACGTTTTGTGAGCAAGGATGCTGCACATCAAACAGCGATTGCAAAGAGTCGATGGGCTCAATTCCTGCTCCGCCCGGCGTTTTAACACCAAGTAAAAGCGATGGACTTCCGTATTCATCCTGAGGCTGTGCTACCTTTAAGAATGCGAAGAGCGAAGATGTACCATCTCCATTATTAGCACAACGTGTATCGGCACCGGGTACTTTAGCTCCTTGCAATGCTGCCATTAATTTACAGGCCAGGTCGCCGGGTTCGTTCAAAAATCTCGACTCCATTGAATCGAGAATCGCCTGACCGGATAAGATATTTCCCTGAATGCAATAATTTGGACCGGTAATGTGGTTTTTATAATTCAAGGTACCTGATCCGGTGTAACCCGCTGTTTGAGGCGCACCATTTACAAATGAAGCGATACCATACTGCCGGTTGTTCGGCGTATTGTTGGCATCGTTGGCTACGAGCCAGTCGATAATCTGCTGCGGGGAATCGCCGGCCAGCATTCGGGTTCTTGCGTTCGCCTGATTCACTGTGCTATAACTCGCCTGCGTATTGATAGCCCCCTGCCCGGGTATTAAATCGCCCAGAAAATCGATCGCATATTTTGGAAAAAAGAGAATCAAATCGACACAGGAAGCGCCTGCACTGCCTACCTCTCCCGTAGATGTATCAATGGCAACAATAGAAAATGTATCCTGGGCTTTACTGTTAAGCGATTCTATTAAACAAATAATGAATAAGAAGCGCTTGGATATTCGATATAATTTATTCATTTAAAAAACTATAAACATTGTACAGGAAAATTTGCCGAACCACAAAATTATTCGACGAAGCTCAATTTTATCATATTCGACTTACCAAATTCGTGCATTGGAATAGAGGCAACGTTGATCATTAAATCATCAGATTTAATATGACCGTCTTTTTTGAGGATATCTTTTATATCGGCAATGGTATGATCGGTGCTCACCATTTTATCATAATAAAAACCACGAACGCCCCATACAAGGCTCAACGTGTTAAGCAACGACTCATTGCCGGTAAAAATATAAATATTGGCCCTTGGTCTGAAACTGGAAATACGAAACGCGGTGTAGCCCGAATGTGTCATTGCAACAATGGCTGCAGTTCCGGTTTGTTCGGCCATACGCACCGCATTCGAGCAAATGGCATCGGTTAGCATACGCGATTTTTGCGAAACGAGCTTATGGTCTTTATGGTAAATTCCCTCAAAACCTTCTACTCTGGCCAGAATTTTCTGAACCGTTTCAATAACGCGCACCGGAAATTTTCCGACCGATGTTTCACCACTGAGCATGACGGCATCTGCACCATCCATCATAGCATTGGCCACGTCGTTTACCTCAGCGCGGGTTGCGTTGTAATTGGTAATCATCGACTCCATCATTTGTGTGGCGATTATAATGGGGATAGATGCTTCGAGGCATTTCTTTACGAGCATTTTTTGGATGAGCGGCACATTTTCCATCGGTATTTCGACCCCTAAATCGCCGCGTGCCACCATCAATGCATCTGTATTTGAAATAATACCGTCGATTTCCTCAATGGCTTCGGGCTTTTCTATTTTTGCTACCACGCGTGCCGTTTTATTCTGCCGGGCAATGATGTGTTTTAATTCCTGAATATCACTTGCCCTGCGCACAAACGACAATCCAATCCACTCCACGCCATGGTCTAGCGCAAATTTCAAATCCTGCAAATCTTTCTTTGTAAGACAAGGCAGCGATATCTGTGTGTTGGGAAGGTTTACCCCTTTTTTGGATGATAGGACTCCGCCATGAACAACAGTTGCAATTACTTCATTGTCTTTGTTGGTGTCTTTGACGATGAGCACAATTTTACCATCGTCAATAAGTACTGTTTCCCCAATTTTCACATCCTGTGGAAACTGCGGATAGGTTATGTACACGCGCTTTGCCGTGCCGACACATTTTTCGGTCGTTATAACTACATCATCGCCGGTATTTAATTGAACACCATTGTTTTCAACCTCCCCTATCCGAAGTTTCGGTCCCTGCAGATCGGCTAAAATTGCAGTATGAAACCCACGGTCGGCATTTATCTGACGAATGGTATTGATTACAGCGGCATGATCGTCGTAACTACCATGACTAAAATTTATGCGGCACACATCAACACCGGCTGATATCATTTGTTCGAGCACCTCGCGCGAAGAACTTGCCGGACCAAGCGTTGCGATGACCTTTGTTTTACTTTGAACCTTTTGCATGCTAAAAAATTAAATTATTCTTTGACTTTAACCCTTCGACATCAATTTTGAACGCCGCTTGAATTTCATCACAACTCCTCAACTGCGATAGAATTGTATCGGGATTTACTTCGCCTATTCCCTCACCGCGTAAAGACAATAAATAATCAAGCCGCTGGTGTTCGGGCAACAGATTACCGGCCGGATGCCGATTACCTATGAGTTGAAAAATAACAGCGGGTTCATCGAAGTTTTTTTCCGGCACTCCCATATTCACAAACTGCTGAACTGGATTGCTGAGAGAAAGTTTTTCGAAACGGAAATGACAAAATATCGACTCTTTATTGGTTTTGGGATGGTGTAATACAACTTCATGCTCGACACCCAAATTGATTAAGAACAAGCGATTTAGCAACCAACAGATTCTGAATTCATCGACATTGCTGCTGATGCCAAAAAGCAAGAAATCGAAATCTGCATAATCACTATGATTAATACGCTTCATACGTGCGAAGATAAGCTAATTGTTCAAATAACACTAAGACCGCTCATCTGTATTCAATATTGCCCATGCCTGTTCTGATGCGGCCTGTTCTGCTGCTTTTTTCGAAAAACCTATACCTTCGGCAACAGGTTTTTCATCAATAAACAGGGTTACATGATAGCGTTTGGGGCCATCTGAACCTGTTTCTTCACGGGCATCATATACAATCGATTGGCGGTTTCGTTGCGCAAAGTTAATGAGACGCGACTTAAAATTAAGTTCCTGCTGCTCGAGCTCATCCAGATCGACATGAAACCGAATAATGCGTTCGAGAATAACTTTCTCGGTAAAGCGATACCCTTTATCGAGGTAAATTGCACCAATTAAAGCTTCGAAGGTATCGCCACAAATCGATTTATACAAGCGGTGAGATGCATCATACTGTATAAGTTTATCGAGTCCGATTTTTATAGCCAGTTTATTTAGATAAGTTCGGTTGACGATACGCGAACGCATTTCGGTGAGAAAACCTTCTGCGCGGTATGGAAATTTCACAAACAGGAAGCGTGCAACGATTGCTCCTAAAACGGCATCTCCTAAAAATTCAAGTCGTTCGTTTGAATCTTTAATACCATCTTTTATTTCGCGCGCTACAGAACTGTGCGTAAACGCGAGTTCGTAAAGTCTGATGTTTCCCGGCCAAAAGCCAAGCAGATTTTTAATTTGAATGTAACGCTTGCGGTGAGGAGAAAATCGAACGAAGAGTCTATTCACAAATCAATCCGCAAATTTCCGGAAAATAACCGAGGCATTGTGACCACCAAAGCCGAACGTATTGCTTAACGCAGCGCGTACTGTGCGATGTTGCGCCTTATTGAAGGTAAAATTAAGTTTCGGATCGAGTTCGGGGTCGATGGTTTCGAGGTTTATGGTTGGCGGTACAACATCGTTTTTAACAGCTAGCAACGATGCAATTGCTTCAATCGCTCCGGCAGCTCCAAGCAAATGCCCGGTCATTGATTTTGTTGAACTAATGTTTAGGTTGTATGCATGCTCACCGAAAACGCCCAAAATGGCTTTTGTTTCGGCAATATCACCAAGTGGCGTTGATGTTCCGTGAACATTGATGTAGTCGATATCGGTAGCATGCATTCCGGCGTCCGAAAGCGCGCTGTTCATTACGTTGATTGCTCCCAAACCTTCGGGATGCGGAGCTGTCATATGGTAGGCATCGGCAGAGGCTCCACCTCCAACCAATTCACCATAAATCTTCGCTCCACGCTTGCGGGCGTGCTCCAATTCCTCGAGAATTAATGCTCCTCCACCTTCACCCATCACAAAGCCGTCGCGATTCACATCAAATGGACGGGAAGCTGTTTTCGGAGAATCATTTCGCTCCGATAAAGCATGCATGGCATTGAATCCGCCCATAGCCGGCTCATTCACCGCCGCTTCAGAGCCACCGGTTATCATAACATCGGCTTTGCCCATGCGTATGTAAAATAGCGAATCTAAAATGGCATTCGTAGATGAAGCACAGGCAGAAACTGTCGTAAAGTTTGGTCCCCGAAAACAAAAACGCATCGAAATATGACCAGATGCAATGTCGGCAATCATTTTAGGGATGAAAAACGGATTGAAGCGAGGAGTACCATCGCCTTTGGCAAATTCTTCAACCTCTTTGAAAAAGGTATTTAGTCCGCCTATTCCACTTCCCCAAATAACGCCTGATCGGTCGGGATTGCAATTTTGCTCACTCAAACCAGCGTCGCGGTAGGCCTGATCGGCAGCATACAGGGCATATTGAGCAAACAAATCGAGTCTTCGTACTTCTTTCCGGTCAATTACCGCTGAAGGATCAAAATTCTTCACCTCGCAAGCAAACCGAGTTTTGAACTTTGAACAATCGAAATGGGTAATATAATCGGCGCCACTTACTCCATTTATGAGATTCTGCCAAAATTCATCGACAGTGTTTCCAAGTGGAGTAACCGCACCAAGGCCGGTAACGACAACGCGTCTCAAAGCCCTAAGTTTTAATTATTTCGCTGTTTTCTCGATGTAGGTGATTGCATCACCAACAGTTCCGATGCTTTCAGCCTGATCATCGGGTATGGCAATACCGAATTCCTTTTCGAATTCCATGATTAACTCAACCGTGTCGAGTGAATCAGCGCCTAAATCATTTGTGAATGAAGCCTCTGGAGTAACTTCGCTTTCGTCAACTCCTAGCTTGTCTACAATAATTGCCTTAACGCGGGCAGAGATATCTGACATTTTCGTTTGTGTAAAAATTCGATGCAAAGAAAGGACTTAAGCGCAAACGAACAAAATCTTTTTTCAACCATGTGTTTTAACAATTTAAACAGCTGATATTCTTTTAATTAAAAACGAGACTTTGCATCTATTCGCATGTAACTTACATTCGCGGCAATTGGCTTGCGATGCAAAAAATTGTCATATTCGGTTCGGGCAGGGGCAGTAATGCACGTGCATTAATTGATTACTTTAAAAAAAGTGGTTCTGCTCAGGTTATTGCTTTGGTTAGTGATCGTCCGCGTCGCGGATTTCTCGACATTAGCTACGATTACCGCATCAACCTCGAAATTATAAAAGGCGAGGAACTGTCGGATCCGAAATGGATTGCTCATCTAAAAGTGATGTATCGGCCCGATCTTTTGGTGCTTGCGGGTTTCCTAAAGTTGATTCCTGAAGCGTTGATTGCTGCATTCCCCAATCGGATAATCAACTTGCACCCGTCTCTTTTACCTAAATATGGCGGCAAAGGCATGTACGGCATGCATGTTCACAAAGCAGTACTGGATGCTGACGAAGTCGAAAGTGGCATCACAATTCATGTTGTTAACGAGCATTACGACGAAGGTGCCATTCTTTTTCAGGCGCGATGTGAAGTGCATCAAGGTGATACGGTCGAAACACTGGCCGAACGAATCCACATGCTTGAACATCTGCATCTGCCCCCGGAGGTGGAGCGATACCTAACGAAGAATAACCCTTAAAATTAAATCCGAATATTTTCACAAGTCGCCTTACAATGATGCACATTGAAATTTACACCGATGGTTCATCCCGAGGTAATCCGGGACCCGGAGGTTATGGGGTAATTTTGAAATCGGGAGAGCACTATAAAGAACTCAGTGCCGGGTATCGTTTAACCACCAACAACCGTATGGAACTGCTAAGTGTAATTGTGGGGCTTGAATCGCTCAAAATTCCGAAAAGCCGCGTACTCATTGTGTCGGATTCAAAATATGTGGTAGATAGTGTTACGAAAGGCTGGGTATTTTCGTGGGTAAAAAAGAATTTTAAGGATAAAAAGAACCGCGATTTGTGGGAGCGCTTTTTACAAATTTATCCCAAACACCACGTACAATTTAAATGGATTCGTGGTCACAATAACCATCCCGAGAACGAACGTTGCGATACGCTTGCTGTGGCTGCAGCTACATCCGGAAATATGCTTGTTGATGAGGGCTACGAATCCGAACTTGATTAGTTACGGATAACGATTCGTCTAGTAAACAGCTCTCCCGATTCGTTTTTTATGGCAAGTATGTATGTGCCGGAACTAACGCGTCGTGTGAATTCGACTTGAAGCGTGTTGGTATGGTAGGGTAAAACCTTTATCATCTGTTCCTGCACCAGTTTACCGGAAATTTTATTGAGGCTCAGTGTAAGTGTTTGCGCTTTTCCCGAATAAAATGCAACGGCAAGCGATTCGCTTGCAGGATTTGGATAGGCATTCAACAAACTATCGCGCTCGGCATCGG
>JBKCFX010000172.1:0-5038 GCA_046303595.1 Bacteroidia bacterium | reverse complement strand
GTACGCGAAAAGCTATTGTCGGCAAAAGTTGTTACCTTGCCTTTCTACAAACCTAAATAGTTAAAAAGGTGAATTCGATTACAACCAGCTTTTCTCCGCAGTTGTACAGCCTGCATGCCAATGAAGATGCCATTGTGGTGGTGGTTGATGTTTTGCGAGCAACTTCGGCAATTTGTACGGCAATTCATCATGGGATTGAACGGATGATTCCCGTAGCAAGTCTTGATGATGCTTTCGAATACAAGAAGAGAGGATTTCTCGTTGCGGCAGAGCGCGATGCCGTAAAGCAGGACGGCGTTGATTTCGGCAATTCGCCCTTCCATTTCATGAGTCCCGAACTAGAGGGGAAAACGATTGCTATTTCGACCACAAACGGCACTCAGGCCATTGAAGCAGCAAAACATGCGCATCAAATTGTTATAGGCTCATTCCTCAATCTCAACAGCTTGGCATCCTGGCTCGAAATGCAAAACAAGCCGGTTGTTATTTTATGCGCCGGCTGGAAAAACCGCTTCAATCTCGAAGATTCGCTTTTCGCCGGAGCGCTGGCAAATTGCCTGATTAAAACCGGTAAATTCGAAACCACATGCGATTCGACCATCGCCATGGGGCACTTGTTTCAGATTGCCTCCCACGATTTGTATGCATTTCTCGAAAACTCATCGCACAGAAAGCGCCTCAAAAATCTAAAGCTCGAGAAAGATATTCGCTATTGTTTGCAATACAATACCATGGATACCATTCCGGTTGTTGAAAACGGCAGCATCGTTCGTCTAAAAATCCACGAAAACGTTAGCTTAAACAAAGCATGAAATTCGGATTGAAAATTCTGGTAATTACGGCAGTTCTTCTTTGTCTATTTATTGCCGGAATTCCGCATGCCAATACCTGGGGATTTTTTGCCCATAAGCAATTGAACCGAATTGCATGTTTTACGCTGCCGAATGAACTTGTTGGATTTTACAAAACCAACATTGAGTTCGTAACCGAGCACGCTGTTGATCCCGATAAACGTCGTTATGCGGTGAACGACGAAGCGGCACGGCATTTCATAGACCTCGATCGTTACGGACTTTCGCCACTCGATTCGATGCCCAAGAAATGGGAAGATGCCGTTAAGAAATATAGCGAAGACACATTAAAGGCGCACGGTATTGTTCCTTGGCATATTGATGTGATGGTGAAGCGGCTTACCGCAGCATTCAGGGTACAGGATTACGACCGCATACTTCGACTTTCGGCCGATTTGGGCCATTACATCGGCGATGCGCATGTACCTTTGCATACAACGAAAAACTACAATGGCCAACTTACGAATCAAAAAGGAATACACGGGTTCTGGGAATCGCGATTGCCAGAATTATTCCATGAGGATTATGATTTTTTTGTAGGCAAAGCACGATACATCGAAGATCCACTTGCCGAAGCTTGGAAAGCTGTTGCCGAGAGTTTTGCCGCTAAAGATTCGGTATTGTTGTTCGAGGCCGGATTAAACAATCAGTATCCGCAAGACCGCAAGTATGCTTTCGAAAATCGAGGCGCAGCCATGATGCGTGTTTACAGTAAAGATTATTCAGAAGATTATCACAAGCTACTCGACGGCATGGTGGAGCGGCGCATGCGCAAAGCAATTATTACCATCGGTTCGATGTGGTTTACTGCCTGGGTAAATGCCGGTCAGCCCGACTTATCGCCTCTAAAAGACAAGAAAATATCGTCAGAAACCGAAGCCGAACTGGCCGAAGAAGAACGGCAATTTCAATCCGATAAAATCAAAGGGAGAAGTTGCGATTAATTTCAGATACGCTTATGTGAAGAATTCGTGTCACATTAAGAACGAAACAAGAATTCAGCACGTATCTTTGCCGCAGATTAGACTATGATTTTTCTAACACGCAAGGAACATTTTAATGCAGCGCACAAGCTCTGCCGCGACGATTGGTCGGATGAAAAAAACAAGGAAGTATTCGGGAAATGCGCTAACGCCAACTGGCACGGACATAATTTCGATTTGTTCGTTACAGTGAAGGGCGAGCCTGACCCGCAAACCGGCTTTGTGGTTGATTTGAAAACATTAAGTAGTATCATCAAAGAAAATATTGTTGAGGAGCTCGATCACAAAAACCTGAACCTCGACGTGCCTTTCATGCTTGGCGTTATGCCATCGACCGAAAATCTGGCGATTAAAATCTGGGAAATACTTTATCCGCTGGTTCAAAGTGAACGATGTGTATTGCATTGCGTGAAACTTTACGAAACCGAAAATAATTTTGTCGAATATTATGGATGATGCATCGAACTTGCCACAGGAAAAAGGCTACAGTAAGGATGAAAAATTCGGGGCGTCCGGCACTGCTCACATGGCGGATGCATATCGCTCCATCATTCAGCAACTGGGTGAGGACCCTGATCGCGAAGGGCTCATAAAAACACCCGAGCGAGCGGCTAAGGCGATGCAATTTCTGATGCAGGGATACGACCAAGATCCTTCCATAATTCTAAAATCGGCTATGTTTGCCGAAGACTATAAGCAAATGGTATTGGTAAAAGACATTGAAGTGTATTCGATGTGCGAACACCACCTTTTGCCCTTCTTCGGAAAGGCTCATATTGCCTATATTCCCAACGGACATATCGTTGGCCTGAGTAAAATTCCGCGTCTGGTTGATGCTTTTGCCCGCCGCATGCAGGTTCAGGAGCGCCTTACAACCGATATTCGCAATTGCATCGACGAAACATTGCGCCCACTCGGCGTTGCTGTTGTAATCGAAGCGCAGCATTTGTGCATGCAGATGCGCGGTGTACAAAAACAAAACAGCGTAACCACAACCTCTGCTTTTACCGGCGAGTTTATGGAAGAAAAAACACGGACTGAGTTCATTTCTTTGATAGGAACACGACTGCATTAATAAACTAAGTAGTAGTTATAAAAAAATCCCGGACTTATTTAATGAGCCCGGGATTTTTAGTTTCCATCCAAAATTAATCAGGGTACCAGCACAACCTCAATATCCATGTCGCTTACATTCTGAACAGCATCGCGCACAACCAGTTCGAGGGTGTAGGTTCCTGCAGCCAATGTACTTGTGGGAATTGTCTGATTCAAATTGAATTCGGTTCCACTCAACGCAATCTCGGCCTCAAACACCACTGTAGATCCCGAAAGCAAAAGCAAATCGGCATCCTCTAGCCCAATATTATCGGTTAAGATGGCCGACACATTAATCCCTGTACTTAATGAAATCGTATCATTCTGCGAAGGTGATGTAATTGTCACGATTGGCGAAACCTGGTCACCCGTGTTTTGAATAAATATATCGCGTTCAACGATTTCACTTTGATTCCCTGCTTTATCCACTGCAGTTAAAATCACATGATACGTGCCCGAAGCAGCATCAGTTGGAATGTCGATGTGCTCATGAATAGAAGTTGACGCTCCCGAGAGATCAATGATAACAACAGTTTCCCAGTATGCAGACGCATCAACTTTACCATGTGAATGCCCATCTTCGGCGGCGTGAATATCAATTTTTAATTGCGACAATTCTTCGTTATCGCTAATACTTGCTTCCACATGCAGTTCGTTCCCCGTAAAGAGCGTGTCGTTCATAGCAGGCTCTTCAACAGCGGTAATGGCAGGTGCCTCCGAGTCGGGCGTATCTTTTTTACAAGACGAAATAAAAACAGAAGCACATACGCACAGTGCTCCAAACAATATGCTTTTAGAGTTCATTATTTTAAAATTAAAGATGTTAAAAATGAGATTAAATCAACTGAAACATGATGCTTCAGGCGGAGCACGTCCCGATTTAAAATCAAATGCACCAATAGTTTGTAGTGTTGCCCCAAATGAGACAAAATCAAGAAAGACAATTTCAGCAATGTGCAACGAAACAAACGACTGAATCCAAGCCGCGTTCAAGGCTTTTTCGGGATACTTACAGTGTGTGTGTGCTACATCAAACGATAATTCACCAGCTATCGGATAGGCATGTTCTGTATGCTCATCATTATGATGCACTAACATGTGCAGCGAATCGGGAATCCACTGCAAGAGCAGGCAAACCAAGACGATACATATGGTAATGATTCGAAGCATTAATTAATCGTTTTCGACGACTTAAATGGAACAAGCAAAGTTAGCATAAAGTTTCGTCCGGCCTCCGGTAGGTTCAATTGCCGGTAACGGTTCAGATGCACAAAATAAGCGGTATCGAAAACATTTTGCATGTTTCCAACCAGCTTTATGGAAGTTTTCCCTAAATTAAAATTCATTCCAAAACTTAAGTGCAGCAAGGCGAAGCCAGATGTTGCTTTTTCGTTTCTGGCTACTTCGTTCTGCGCTGCTGCAAGCTGAACCTGCGTACCGACAAATACATCCTTGGCAAAATTCCCCCATTTTTCCCATTCGTATTCGGCATCAAAACGCGCCTGAAAAGGGGGCATAAACGGCAGGTAGTATTGCGTTTCGAGGTTCCATCCACGGGTATACTGAGCAGATAAGCCAACATGCAATTGCTCGGTAAAATGCACATCGCCCTGAAATTCGGCTCCGTAATGCAGGGCATTTGCCTGGTTGTATTGATACAGAATTCCGGCTTCTGGCAGCGAAGAAAATTTAGCTTGCGGTTCGAGAAAAATGAAATCGCTGAAGTAATTGATGTACGGACTAAAATTAACCTCGATATGCCGATTGCTGTAACGAATCAGTAAATCGTTCTGAAGACTTCGTTCTGAAGTTAAGGTTGAATCGCCGAGTTCGTGCCGAAAGGTGCCATGATGAACGCCGTTCGAAGTTAGTTCGGGTGCAGTAGGAATGCGGTAAGCCGAACCGATGTTGTATTTGATGTTCAGGTTTTCGGATGGAAACCACGATAAACCGGTGCTACCCGAGAAATTGGCAAAATACCGGTCGAGCTGCGGACTGGCCTGCTCATACCCTGTGATGGTCAGCGAATCGAGGTAAATGGCTCTGAATGCTCTTTCGGTGCTCAATTGTGCATAATCGAAACGCAGGCCCGCATTGAGCAAAACCGTG
>JBKCFX010000171.1:0-3306 GCA_046303595.1 Bacteroidia bacterium | reverse complement strand
TTATCTCTCAAAAGATAACGGCCCGAAATGCGTGGTTCGATGCCAAAATAGTTCTTTTTTACGGCAAGAAAATGGCTAAAACGCAATCCAGTATTCACTTTTAGCTTTGCATTTATCTTCCAATCATCTTCTGCATAGATTCCATTTTCGAGGCAATCGTATCGCTCCGATTCTTCGATGTCCGAATAATCATCTCCCGCTTTAATTACTATTGCGTTAGGAGTAAATCGATGGTAGGTAACCGATGCTCCTGTTCTGATGTAATGATTCGGATTGGCGAAATAATCGATATCGTGTTTCAGCGTCCAATCGCGAATTCCGCTGGAAAAATTCAATTCAAAATCGTCTCCCTCAATGGGTTCTTCAATGCTATTGATTCCGAGGTTGTATCGCGAAAAAATGAGTGAAGTATTGCTAAAAGCCTTGTTGTTAATGATGTGATTAAAGCGCGCAGTTGCCGTGGCATTCTGCCACAAGAAACTACCTTTCGACAGCGAACCATCTTCGCTTTGAGAACGAAAATAAAATTTATCCTTGCCGAAATATCCACTCACATAGAGTCGGTCGTTTTCGTTTAAAATAAAATGTGCTTTGGCATTAAAATCATAGAAAAAGTAACCTCCTTTTTCTTCGGCAGATAAAAACGGATAGATTAATGCATCGATATAGGTTCGTCGACCACTAACTAAGAACGAAGACTTGTTTTTCTGAATCGGACCTTCAAGCGTTAGGCGCGACGATATCAAACCAATTCCCGCCTCACCCTGCAATTTTTCCTTGTTGCCATCTTTCATCTGCATTTCGAGCACAGAAGAAAGCCTTCCGCCAAAACGTGCCGGAAAACCGCCCTTGATTAATTCAACGCTTTTGAGCGCATCGCCATTGAAGATGGAGAAAAAACCAAAAAGATGACTTGCATTGTAAACAACTGCATCGTCGAGTATGATCAGATTTTGGTCGGGACCACCTCCACGCACGTAAAAACCTGAAGTTCCTTCGCTTCCTTTTTGCACACCGGGTAAAAGCTGGATGACTTTTAACACATCTTTCTCTCCAAACAGCGCCGGAATTTTTTTGATTTGCTCAATCGGAATTTCGATGCTGCTCATTTGAGTTACTTCGGCAACACGCTGTTCGCTGCGGTCGGCCGTAATTTCAACTTCCTTAAGCTCAAGATCCTGCTTTACAAGACGAACATCTTTTCGCGTTGTTTTTGCGTTCACTTGATATTGGATGGGTTCGTAGCCAATCATCCGAAAAATAAGGGTTGCCGAATCGGCCGGAATGGAAATGGAATAAAACCCGTAGTTGTTCGATATTACACCGCTCTGCGATTTGGGACAATAAATGGAAACGCCCGGAAGAGTTTCGCCCGAACCCTGTTCGGTAATTACTCCGCTAATGGTTACCTGTTGGCCCGAAAGAATATTATTCAAGGAGAATAGCGAAAGGATAAAAAAAGAAACTGTTAATTTGGGCATATGAAATTAAAAGTAAGTCGAACGCTCCGAAGGTAATTATATTTTTGGGCGATGCTGTATGATGTTTTAAAAGCAGAAAAATTAGCTGCAAATTAGCGGTTTGGTAAGAATCGCACAAAAATCAAAGTGGCCGAAATCAAAATATCTGTGTTGATTCCATTCCGAAACGCCGATCTTGTATTGAAACGTGCGGTCAAATCGGTATTACGTCAGGATATTTCATTCGAATTGGTGTTGGTAGAAAATCAGGATCATCGAAGTGCGCTGGCAAAGCAACTTGCCGACGAGTATCCCCAAATCAAACTGGTGCATGAACCTCAAGCAGGTATTGTGCATGCGTTGAATACAGGACTGAAACACTGCTCGGGCAAATACATTGCGCGCATGGATGCCGACGATGAAATGCTGCCAGAAAGATTACGCAAACAAGCTGAGTTCCTCGATGCAAATCAATCCATACAATTGGTATCGGGATCGGTGATATACGGCAGCGATTCGATAACAGCTATAGGTTATGCGAATTATGTTGAGCAGATTAACAGCATTCGCACAACTGAAGAAATTAGAAAGTACCGATTTATTGAATCGCCTGTTGCGCATCCATCGGTAATGTTTCGGCGGTCGGCGATAGATAGGGAGCCATTATACAGAGCAGGAAATGTCCCCGAAGATTATGAGTTGTGGTTGCATTGGCTCGAAAAAAATCCCGAAGGTTTTGCAAAAATTAGTGACGATGTTTTAGTATGGAACGATTCCGAGCATCGGCTTAGTCGAAATCATCAAGCCTACAACGAAGAGGCTTTTACACATTTGCGCCTCCAATACCTGATCCGGTACTTAAGACGTAATCATAGCGATAAACCTATTTTAATTGCCGGTGCGGGAAAGAAAGCGAAGAGAAAAATTAGAATTTTACTGGCTGCGGGCCTAAATATCAAAGCCATAACGGATTTGTGCAGGCGCAAATTGGACAACCTGGATTTTATCGATTGGCATGATTTACCCCCGCCTGGAAAGTTTTTTATCGTATCGCTCGTATCGAATCGCGGTTCTTGGAAAGAGATAGAAGCACATCTGCATGCAGTCAATTACCGCAATGAAATCGATTTTATCCTGAGTGCCTGAGTATATTGAACACCGACAATTACGCCATGCCCATGCCCACAATGCAATCGAATTCTTCGGCTTTTAAAGGCATTACGCTTAATCGACCCTGACGTATCAGGCCAATTTGTGCTAATTCAGGTTTTGATTTCATTTCAGACAACGTAACGCTTCGTTTAAATGCCTGATGTGGTGAAAGATCAACAGCCACCCAACGCTGATCGTCGGTGGTAGGATCGGGATAGTGTTCGCGAACAACTTTAGCAATTCCAACTACTTCCATTCCTTCGTTGCTGTGGTAGAACAAAACCAGGTCGCCAGTTTTCATGGCCATAAGATTGTTTCGCGCCTGATAATTGCGTACGCCATCCCAAAACGTTTTGCCATCCTGCTCGAAGCGCTGCCAGGAATATTTGAAGGGTTCAGATTTAACAAGCCAATAATTCATTTGGGTTAATGTACAATTTTAAATACAAGTTCCTTCATCAATTCGCCCTGATCGGTCTGAGGAACGCCATAACCTTTGCTTCGCATGTCGTAATCGCGCAGGTGGTGAATAATTTTAATAACCTTTGCCGGATTGAAGTTTCGCGCTGCCGTTTCGTAGTCGCGCAAAAAGTACGGGTTAACACCCATTGCCGAAGCAATGTCGCCGCCGGCGTGACCACCCATGCCGTCTGCTACAAAGTGCAACTGGTAGCCGGTGTATCCGCCATCTTGG
>JBKCFX010000170.1:0-5356 GCA_046303595.1 Bacteroidia bacterium | reverse complement strand
TGGATGGGCAGAACACGTTTGTTGCTGGGCGATGGCCCTATTGAAAAATTGATGGATGCCCATGTGCTCGTTGCCGGCCTTGGCGGTGTTGGCGGAATTGCAGCCGAAATGCTCGTGCGCGCCGGCATTTCTGAAATCTCCATTGCCGATGCCGATACGGTTGAGGCCAGCAACCGCAACCGTCAGATTCCCGCTTTAAAAAGTACCGAAGACCGCCTCAAAACCGAGGTTATGGCCGAACGGCTGCTCGACATCAATCCGGATTTAAAACTCAACATCATCGATCGTTACCTGAAAGATGCGTTCATCCCAGAAGTGCTCGAACGCCACCGTTACGATTATGTGCTCGACTGCATCGATACACTCACACCAAAAGTGAATTTAATCTGGCACAGTAAACGCCTTCAATTGCCCATTGTGAGTTCGATGGGAGCTGGCGGAAAAATCGATCCGATTGGACTAAAAATCGTTGATATCTCTGAAACGAAACACTGTAATTTGGCGAAATACGTGCGCAAACGCTTAACCCGCATGGGAATTCGTAAAGGTGTAGAAGTGGTTTACAGCGAAGAACTCGCCGATCCAAACCGCATCATCGAAGCGCCCGATGGAAATCCTAAAAAAAGCCTGATTGGCACAATGTCGTACATGCCGGCCATTTTTGGATGCACTATGGCCAGTGTTGCAATTCGGAATATTGCAGAAATTAAATCGTACGAACCGGGTGCGAGTAAAAAAGAACGCGACCCAGTTAAGATTAAACGGCGTTAATCGTTTGGTGATGAGAGTTTCTTCTCATCGCTCGACTTTCCGTCTTTGGCATCCTTAAATTCGCGGATGCCCTGGCCTAAGCCTTTCATCAACGATGGAATTTTCTTTCCTCCAAAGAAAATTAAAATGGCTACTACAACAAGGATTGCCTCGGTTGGACCAAATGCACCTAAAATGATTGCGGTCATAATTCAGTATTTTTTCTGATTTCTGATTCTACTTCTTTCAATTCGCGCGTGATGCCACTTTCTTCTTTAACGCGCTCGGCTTCACGTACAATTTCCGATTTAATGCTGTTCGATGCATCGCGTATTTCACGCATTCCTTTTCCAAGTCCCCGCGCTATTTGCGGCACATTTTTCGACCCGAAAAACATAAGCGCAACGAGCATGATCAGGAGAATTTCTCCTCCCCCTACTTCAAAAAAAAGCAATACCGGTATAACCATACAAAAACAGCAGGCTCCCGAAGAAACCTGCTGCAAAGTTAAATTTTTATCGGATGCAATTACGCTTTCGTTGCCCCAGCTTTTTCGGCTTCCAAACGATTGGTTCGACGGAACAAATCAACCACCACCGGCGATGCCACGAAAAGTGAAGTATAAGTACCCACAACTACACCAATCAACATCGCAAACGAGAATCCGCGAATTACCTCGCCACCGAAGAAGAAGAGGATAATCAATACACCAATCGTTGTAAGACCAGTTACAACAGTACGACTCAAGGTACTATTCAAGGCGTTGTTGATGATAGTTGCCATGTCTTCGCGTTTGCTTCCGTGCTGACCGAGGTACTCACGAATACGGTCGAAGATTACCACCGTATCGTTGATCGAATAACCTACTACCGTTAGAATTGCTGCAATGAATGCTTGATCGATATCGAGCGAGAATGGTAGGATGCCATTCAAAATTGAGAATATCGACATGATAAACAATACAACGTATGCTAAGGCAGCAACGGCACCAACACCATATTGCCATTTGCGGAAACGAATCAACAAGTAAGCAAACATGATTATAAGCGAGAAAATAACCGATAACAAGGCCGAGTCTTTGATGTCCTGTGCAACAGTCGCTTCAACTTTATCGGATGAAATAATTTCGGGCGCCTTACCGGTGAGTTTGGTGAGTTCATTCACTACTTTAGAAGAAACTACCGAATCGGCCGCCAACGACTTATCATCAACCATGAAGTCGGTTGTTACTTGCAGCTGGTTTGAAGAACCATATGTTTTCACATCGGGAGTTTGTTTCAGAGCGGCATAAAGCGATGATTTCGCTTCTTCTGCCGAAACACTTTGATCAAATTTCAACACATACGAGCGACCGCCTTCGAAATCAACTCCATAACCGAAACCTTTAAAAATCATCGATCCCAAACCAATTGCGATAATTACAATCGAAACCATGTAGAAGCGACGGCGCTGATTAATGAAATCGAAATTTGAATCCTTTAAAATATTAGCGGTTAATGGGATTGAAAATTTCAACTCCTTATTCTTCCCATTGAAGAATTCGAAAATCAAACGGGTAATAAAGATTGCAGCGAACAAGGAGGTTAGAATACCAATTACGAGGGTTGTAGCGAAGCCCTGAATGGGGCCTGAACCAAACACATACAATACAACGCCCGTTAACAAGGTCGTAACATTCGAATCGATAATTGCTGAATATGCATTTTTGTAGCCGTCGGCAACGGCCAATTTATAACCTTTACCCTCAGCAAGCTCTTCACGAATACGCTCATAAATAAGTACGTTGGCATCTACCGACATACCAATGGTAAGTACAATACCCGCGATACCTGGAAGTGTTAAAACCGCTCCAAGCGATGCCATAACACCCATCAGGAAGAACAAGTTGGCAATTAGCGCAACATCGGCTACCAATCCACCGCCTGCATAATAGAAGCCCATGAATAGGAATACCAATAGAATACCTACCAATGACGACATCAAACCGGCATTAATAGCTTCGGCTCCCAACGATGGACCAACAATAGCTTCTTGAACAATGCGTGCCGGTGCATCCATTTTACCGGAGTTTAGGATGTTGGCTAAGTCTTCGGCCTCTTCGATGGTGAAATCACCGGTAATTTGCGAAACACCGCCCGCAATCTCCTGTTGTACATTAGGTGCAGAATACACATAATCATCAAGCGAAATAGCAATAGCCTTGTTTACATTCTCGCCGGTCATTTTTTTCCAGAGGCGTGCACCTTCGCCGTCCATGGTCATTTGTACTTCCGGACGATTGTTCAACTGACCGTAGCTCAAACGGGCATCAACAATATAATCACCGGTTAACTTCGGTTTGTTGTCGCGCGGTACTTTAATGGCAAACAATTCCACAAATGGCGATTTGTCTTTACGCGATTTTACCCCCCAGAGTAATTTCAAGTCGGCAGGTAAAATCGACTTCACCTCTGGCTTTGCGAAAATCGCATTTACCTTCGAGGTGTCTTTTGGTAAAGCGATACCAATGGCAGAACCCGGTTTGTAGAGGTAAGGACCATCGGCTGTTTCCTGGTATACATTCTGGTTGATTACTGCATACAATGGATTTTCGCGCAAGAATTTTTCACGATCGGCTTTCTGAGCAGCGGATGAATCGGTTGCGCCGGAATCTTTCTTCTCAGCAAGTTTTTCGGCCAATGTTTTGGTAGTGTCGGCAACCTTTGTTGAATCGGCTGTTGTGGCTGATGCAGTTGCAGTGGTATCGGCTGAAGTTGAATCCTTTACTTCGGGCTTAACCAAACCGTTTAATTCACGAAGGCGAACATTTACCTTATCAAGTGTCGCCCAAATTTCATTTCCGTTCTCGAATGTCTCCCAAAACTCGAGTTTAGCAGCACCCTGAAGAAGTTTACGCACACGGTTTGGTTCCTTAACACCGGGGAGTTCAACTAAAATGCGGTCTGAACCTTCCAAGCGTTGAATGTTGGGTTGTGTAACACCAAATTTATCAATACGGTTGCGAAGAACTAAATACGCATTATCAATCGACGATTTTGTCTGTTCACGAACAACATTAAGCACCTCATCGTTGCTCATCTTTGAGTTTACTTTGCTCTGCATGTCCTTATTTCCGAAGAAAGCAGGGGCAGAAAGTTTCGCGTTGGCATCAATAGACTTAACGGCATTGCCGAAAAGCGTAACGAAATCTCCGCCATTTTTGCGTTGCTCGGCCGAAGCCTGTTCCAGTGCCTTGAGGAACGTCGGATCTTGGCTGTTGTTAGACATCGAACGAACCACATCAGCAACAGATACTTCAAGCATCACGTTCATGCCACCCTTAAGGTCGAGACCCAGATTGATTTCTTTTTCTTTTACCTCAGCGTAGGTTTTGCCTAAGTAAACCGGTTCGTTGGAAACCGAATCGAGGTATGCAGCCGCTTTCGCAGAATCGCCTCCGGCAAATGCCCAGGCATCATCTTCGACCTTACCCGCCATGTAGGTAAAGGATAGTTCATACAAACAAACCAGACTCAGCAGGATAGCGAAAAAACTAATGGCTCCTTTGTTTTGCATTGGTATTTATTAAAATTTCTTAAAAAATTCGGACGGCAAATATAGAACAATGCAACAAAAACTTCGAATTGTTTTTGAATAAAAAATGGCAAATTTGCAATTCAATCTTCTGTTCATGGTTTTTCGCCTTTTATTTTGTGCATTTCTGTTCATCCTTGGTACTTCGCAACTTAAGGCGCAGCAAACTGTGCTCGCTCTGCAACGCGATGCATCGGTGAAGGTGTTCAACGAAGACAGTTTGATTTTGCAATTTCCATGGACAGGCGGGTTCAATACCTGCCAGGTTAGCACCTGCGACATCAACAACGACGACCAAAAAGACCTCGTTATTTTTGATCGAAGTGGAAACCGACTGAGCCTGCTCGAATTTACCGGAACACCGGGTAACCCTTCCTGGCAGCAAAACACCGACGCCGAGCCCTGGTTTCCGGTCTGCAGCGAATTTATGCTGATGCGCGATTTCAATTGCGACGGAAAAGAGGATGTATTTACCTATTCGAACAGCGGCATTCGGGTATACCGAAATGATGGATTCAACGGAAACGGTCCGCAGTTCTCACTTTATGCCAGTCAGCTGCAAAGCAACAACAACGGACTGATGATTGACGTGTACACGCTACCCATCGATGTTCCGTCTATCGATGATATCGATGGCGACGGAGACCTTGATTTGCTGGTGTTTAACCTGCTTGGTTCGTGCGTAGAATACCACCGCAACATGGCCCAAGAAAACTTAGGGCGATGCGATACGCTGGTCCTGAAATTCGAGAGCGACAACTGGGGCAATTTCACTGAGAGCTTCTCGACCAACCAAGTAATCCTGAACGATACCTGCAACAGCTTTGGTGGTGGCCGATTTGATCTGCGTCATGCCGGCTCGTCTATTACCTCCATCGACACCGATGGCGACGGCGACAAGGAACTGCTACTCGGCGACATTGCTTACCGAAGCTTAACCAAATTGGTGAATGGTGGAACAGCGATCAATGCGAACATCACGGCACAAGAAACCAATTATCCGCCCAACACAACCGCCGTTGATATAGCTATT
>JBKCFX010000169.1:0-6796 GCA_046303595.1 Bacteroidia bacterium | reverse complement strand
CACAACAACCATTTATTCACTACCCCAATAGCTCTTTCACAATTGCTGCTATTGTTTTACCATCGGCTTTGCCGGCCAATTTTTGATTTGCCGGCCCCATAACCTTACCCATTTCTTTTTGTCCTGCGGCTCCGGTTTCTGAAATAATTTGTCGAATTATACTACGCACCTCCTCCTCCGATAATTGGGCAGGTAAATACGTTTCGATGATGCCAGCCTGAAACAATTCTGCTTCTGCCATATCGTTACGCCCTTGGCCTTTGTATATATCGGCCGATTCGCGCCTTTGCTTCACCATTTTTTGAAGCATTTTAATCTCAGTTTCTGCATCAAGCTCTGCACCGGCTTTTTCGGTTTTGGCAAGAAGTACCGCCGATTTAATCGCTCTTAACGCCTCAAGTTTTTCTTTTTCTCGCGCAAGCATTGCTGCTTTTATCGCATCATTAATTTTTTGTTCTAAGCTCATTTCAATAGGATTTAGCAAAGGGGGGCCGGAAACCACTAACCGCCCCCCATGAATGAAATTAGTCTACATTATCGTGCAGGAACGAATTCCCGGTGCGAATTTCGAGTGTATTGTTTTCGGGGTTCTCTGTTAACACATAGCGCGAAAAATTATTCTCCGATGAATGTTCAACTGCATCGAGTTTAATGCCGCGGCGACGGTAAGCAGGTACACTTTCTAAATCTGAAACAGCTTGAGGAGAGCGGAACTTGGTTCCCAGTGTTTTAAGATTACTGATGCGTTCCTGCGAACGGCGCAGATGATCACCCTGTTCTTCTTTTTTTTCTTCGGTTTCGCCCGAAACACCTTTAACTTCGAAATTGAATAATGGGTTGTTGCTTGTATCGCCAATGAGTAAGCTTTCATCGGGATCTGCTGCCGGCATATTCAATTTTACGGCAACAGGATGCTGTACTACAAGATCTTCTGTCGGCTTCGTTTGTGCTGAAGGTACTTCATCCAGTTGTTTCACGATACGTTCAGCGCTTTCTTCCTTTGAATCAAAGCCGGTTGCAATAAGTGTTACACAAATTTTGTCGCCCAGATTCACATCATGACCGGTACCAAAAATTACGTTAGCCGTTTTCCCGGCTTCGTCCTGAACATGGTCGATAATCTCGCCTACTTCGTCGAGCGTAACTTCTTTATTTCCACCGGTTATGTTTATGAGGATGTGTTTAGCACCTGTAATTCGGCTATCGTCGAGCAATGGAGACGACAAGGCCATTTCAACCGCTCTTATTGCGCGGTTTTCTCCTTCAGCTGTTGCAGATCCCATCAATGCGGTTCCGCCGTTTGTCATTACGGTTTGAACATCGGCGAAATCAACGTTTATATAACCTGTTACAGTTATAATCTCCGCAATTCCACGTGCTGCAGTTGTTAACACATCGTCTGCCTGAGCAAATGCGGCACTCAAACCCATATTCCCACATAACTCCCGCAACTTATCGTTCGATATCACCAGCAGAGTATCAACCGATTTTTTCAATTCCGATAGTCCATCCAAAGCTTGTTGTTTTCGGCGGCTTCCTTCCATTGAGAAAGGAACGGTTACGATACCCACGGTGAGTATTCCCAATTCTTTGGCTGCTGCAGCAATAACGGGCGCAGCACCTGTACCTGTTCCGCCTCCCATTCCGGCAGTAACGAATACCATTTTGGTTCCGTTTGAAATGATTTTTTTAATCTCATCGATGTTCTCTATTGCTGCATTTCGGCCTTTTTCGGGATTCGACCCTGCACCACGCCCTTCGGTTAGCGTATAACCGAGCTGTATTTTTGTGGGTACCGGACTCGCATCCAAGGCCTGTGCATCGGTATTGCATACCATAAAGTCGACTCCGTGAATGCCCTGACGGAACATGTGGTTTACAGCATTGGAGCCTCCGCCGCCAACACCGATTACTTTGATAATAGAATTGGCCGTAGCAGGCAGATCAAAGTTTAGGTTGATTTCTGTTTTCTCTGTCATGATTATTGTGGTTTTGGTTGTTGTTTCTGATTGATTTGGTTATGAATTGCGGTTGTTATCATCTTCGAAAAAGCTTTTCGTTTTTTCAAAAAAGCTGCTGAAGAAGCCCCCATTCGCAGTTGTTTTAATTTTTTGTTCTGTCGGTGTTTCTGTATAATCGGTTCGAACTTTCGACAAATCGGAGTTCTCAAATCCTTTTATTACCAGTCCTACAGCTGTTGCGTACATGGGAGAGGAAATTTCTTCTGCGCCTTTAGCGAGGTGCTCGTTCGGTGTTCCAACGCGTGTATCCATTCCGGTCATGTACTCGATGAGTTGCGGAACGTGCTTGAGCTTTGCACCACCCCCGGTAACTACAATTCCGGCAATTAATTTCTTTTCAAAGCCCGAATTTTTGATTTCGTAATACACATGTTCGATGATGTCTTCCATGCGCGCCTGAATTATATTTGCCAGATTTTTAATCGATATTTCTTTAGGCTCACGTCCGCGCAATCCCGGAATTGAAACGATTTCGTTTTCGCGACTTTCTGATGCCAGTGCAGAACCAAAGCGAATTTTAAGCATCTCCGCTTGGTCTTTAATGATTGAACAGCCTTCTTTGATATCCTCAGTTATGATATCGCCACCTAATGCAATTACTGCAGTATGCCGAATGATACCATCCTGGAAAATTGCTATGTCGGTTGTGCCTCCACCTATATCCACTAAGGCAACGCCGGCTTCCTTTTCTTCCGGACTCAGTACTGCCTCGGCCGATGCTAGCGGTTCAAGAATGAGGTTCGCCGTATCGAGGTTGGCGCGCGACACACACTTATAGATATTTTTAGCAGCGGCAATCTGTCCGGTGATAATATGAAAATTTGCCTCCATACGAATACCACACATGCCGCGCGGATCCTTTATCCCTTTTTCGTAGTCGATGTTATATTCCTGAGGAAGTGCATGTATAATTTCTTCGCCCGGAAGCATAACCAGTTTGAACATATCGGATGTTAGCGTGTCGATATCGTTTTGCGTTATCTCATCCTCTGTATTGTTGCGCATCAGTACGCCATGGTGCTGGATGCTTTTGATGTGTTGCCCGGCAATTCCTACATTCACCCATTTTATTTCTACCCCCGAATTGTTTTCAGCCTCTTCAACCGCAGCACGAATACTCTGTACTGTTCGTTCGATGTTCGCCACCACTCCGCGCTTCACACCAATCGATGTTGTTTTGCCAAAACCGAGAATCTCGAGTTTGCCGTGTTCATTGCGTCGCCCTACCATTGCGACAATTTTTGTTGTTCCGATGTCGAGACCGACAATTATTTCTTGTTCCATAGGCTTTAGTGTGGTTTTTTGGTGCAGATAATTTGTTCCTTGTATTTTAAGTTTACAGCAGAATAGGTGTCCCAACCTGCTAATGGCAGTCCTTTTCGGTAAAACAGCTTGAGGCGCGAAAGTTTGCTTTCTGCCATGTGCGCATCTCCAAGCAGAATACTTGTAGGACCTGCTTTGGGGATGAGTTCGATTTCGCCATCGAAGTTGACATAGAGTTGCTCGGTAAGTGCCATCAAGAACTTATCGCGCTGAATCAAGGCCATGTAGGTATAAATATCATCTGTAACGCCAAGGCCCGCGAGTGAGTCGTTGGCCATAACTTCAGAAATTTTCATGTTGCGTGTGTGGAATCGGTCAGTAATAAACCCGGTTGCTATCGGAACACGGCAGGTAAAATGTTCAATAGTTGGAAAATAATTTCCTTCATCGTCGATGTAATAACTATTGTTGAGTAAATCGAGTACGCGCACAATGGGTTTCTTCTGCTGAATTTCGATATGTAAAACACCATCAAACCCTGCCCATGCGTCTACCGCTTTAACTGCAGGATGAGCCAATAGCGCTTTTTCCATTTCAAATGGTTCAAGCTCATTGTTGGATGCTCCAATGGTCTTCAAATTCTTTTCGTTGAGAATTGTTTTGACTTCAGTCTCATTTAGAAAACGTATATCTTGTGAATTGTCGATTACGATTGATAGTTTCGAAATCTTTGCATTTCCGCGTTTGCTGCCAACAAATCCAAACAAAGTTGTAATTAGGGCGAACAACAAAACAATTCCCACCAAACGGATAATTTTCTGCCACTTGCTCATACAGTTTCCGCCTCCAGCCGGTTTTTAAGTGGTTGAACAAGTGCATCGATATCGCCGGCGCCCAGTGTTAGCAACACTTCGGGACGTAATGCCGATATGCGTTCTGTTAATTCTTCTTTGGTGCACAATTGCTTCGAAGAACAGTGTATCCGTTCAAGCAGCGCAGCAGAAGTTATTCCTTCGATGGGAAGTTCGCGCGCAGGATAAATTTCAAGCAGTATTACCTCATCAAGCAATTCGAGACTGCGTGCAAAACCATCCAAAAAGTCGCGCGTGCGGCTAAACAGATGCGGCTGGAATACCCCTGTAATTCTTCGCCCCGGGTAAATGGCGCGAACCGAGCTTATGCAGGCACGCAGTTCTTCGGGATGATGTGCATAATCGTCGATAAATACAAAATCCGGTTTGCGCACGATGTATTCGAACCTGCGCTTTACTCCGGCAAAACTTCGCAGTGCTTCGCTTATTGCAACTTCAGTAACCCCATTCAAATAACAAATTGCACTGGCGGCCAATGCATTCTCCAGGTTATGCAAACCGGGTAAACCCAATTCGAGGTTCTCGATTACTGCATTTTTAATTTTCAGCGAGAAATGGTAGCGGTCGCCTTCCAGTTTAATATTAAGCGGAACGACATCGGCAGGCTCGCTCGTATGGTATGTAATTGCGCGTGTGGCAATGTCTGCAGGAAAATCCAACCCTTTCTTCACCAAAAGATAACCTTTCGGATTTGTTTGCCGTGCAAATTGGGTGAACGACTCCTGCATTGCCACGCGATCGCCATAAATATCTAAGTGGTCGGCATCGGTCGATGTAATGATGCTGCTGTGCGGATGCAGATGTAAAAACGAGCGGTCGTATTCATCGGCTTCGACTACCATCATAGAATTGCTGTTTCCTTCTAGATAATTGGTGGCGTAATTGGTCGAAATTCCACCTAAAAAAGCAACGGGTTCTTTTCCTGCCACTTTTAGAATATGCGCCACCAAGGTAGATGTAGTTGTTTTGCCATGCGTACCGGCCACGGCAAGCGTTTGATGTCCGCGTGAAAGCATCCCCAGCACTTCTGCACGTTTAAAAATACGCACTCCGGCTGCAGTAAATGTTTGAACAATTGCGGTGTGGCGAGGTACTGCAGGCGTATAAATCACCAAAACAGCGTTACGATTTTCGGCAACAAGCAAAGCATCGGGAATTAGATCGGAGCGATCTTCATACACGATACTCATCCCTTCGTCCTCCAGCTGCTGTGTAAAAGCAACACACGTTTTATCGTAGCCCCAAACCGGAATCCCAAGCTTTAGAAAATAGCGTCCCAATGCGCTCATCCCAATGCCGCCGGCACCAATCAGATAAACATATTTTACGGCATCGAGATTCATTTGCGCGTTGCTATGAGGTTAAATATTTCGTCGGTAATTTGAGCGGCAGCATCAGGGCGACCCAGTTTTGCCATCGATTCGGCCATCGATTTTCGTCGATTTTCGTCGGCATAAAGGCTAAGTATTTCGGTACCCAATTTCTCTTTCACCAAATCATCGCGCAGTAAAATTGCCGCACCGTTATCGCTTAATGCTTTTGCATTGCTGGTTTGATGATCTTCTGCAGCAAATGGAAAAGGAACGAGAATGCAAGGCTTTTTCACAAGACACAGCTCTGAAACGGCAATGGCACCTGCACGTGATACAACAAGATCGGCCACAGCATAGGCCAAATCCATGCGCGCAATGAACTCGTGTACTTTAACGCCATCGCCCAAATTTTGAACGGCTTCGCGTGCCTGTTCGGCATTCCCTTTACCGGTTTGCCACAAGACCTGAATTCCGTTTTCGACCAACTTACGCACGCAACCTACCATTGCACTGTTTACCGAACGTGCGCCCAAACTTCCGCCTACAACCAACACTGTAAAGCGGCTGGAATCCAATTCAAAAAACGAAAATGCATCGTTTCTGGCATTTCCGGGCGCTACAATTTCGCTGCGAACAGGGTTGCCTGTCATCACAATCTTTGCAGCCGGGAAAAAGCGCTCCATGCCTTCATACGCTACGCAAATGCGTTTCACTTTCCGCGAAAGAATTCGGTTAGTAATACCGGGAAACGAATTCTGTTCTTGAATCAAGGTCGGAATCTTTTTCTGTGCAGCCGAAAACAACACTGCTCCCGAGGCGTATCCGCCCACACCAATAACAGCATCGGGTTTAAATTCTTTAATAATGCGTGATGCATCGCGCAAAGCACCAAATAACTTAAATGGAACCATCAGATTCGAAATACTAAGACTGCGTTTAATGCCCTGAATCTTCAAGCCAACACTCTCATATCCCGCTGCAGGAACTTTCTCCATTTCCATTTTGCCTTCGGCACCAACAAACAGAATCTCGGCTTCGGGTTCGCGTGCTCTAATTTCGTTGGCAATGGCTACTGCAGGGAAGATGTGTCCACCCGTACCTCCGCCAGAAATGATGAATCTATGCTTCACTTGCAGCCTCCTTTCCGCCATCGGGCACGCAAAAACGACTTACGCACAGAATGATTCCAATTGATATGCTCGTAAACCAGATCGAGGTCCCGCCCATGCTTACCAATGGCAATGCTTGTCCGGTAACCGGAAAAAGGTTAACTGCTACGGCCATGTTAATGAATGCCTGAAACAAGAGCATTAGCATACAACCAACC
>JBKCFX010000168.1:0-6650 GCA_046303595.1 Bacteroidia bacterium | reverse complement strand
GTTGTATAAAGCGAGTCGAACGCGTATTTGTTTGCCAGCGTAAGTTCGCTAGGCAACTCGAATTTACTGCGGAGAAATGTGCGGAAAGGCTCGCGCATTGGGAAGATAATCCGTCCTTTATCGGCCTGAATGGTTTTTCCTTCAATGAAATCGAAGAAGCCATCAGGCTGTGGATCACTTTGGTTATTGAGGCGGTCGAGATTGAACAACTGAAGCAGGATTTTTCCGTTCACGTTTTGCCCTTCGGGAATCACGTTCATCTTAACCGATGTCTTCTCATCCTGGTAAAGAATGTTTAGCTTGAAATTATCTTTACTAATCTGGTATCCATTCAACGAATAGATATTTTTCATCATCAGGTTCCAAATAGGCTTCTGCGTAAAAACCTGCGTGCTTTTAAGGAGTTTCAACACCAGTGAACCGGTTCCCTGTACATCGGTCGAAAATTCCCCAACCTGATACACTTGTTGGCCTGTGCTGGTGTTCACCGTGTATTGATAAGCAACGGCAAGCACCTCATCGGCATTTAGCGATTGATTTAACGAAACATATCCCAATAAAGGATTCAGCGTATATTCGTTAGGATTTAGCAAACGTGCGTTCTGCAGAAATTCAAAGTCGATTGCCGGCACCATTTGCGGTGTAAAGCTCCCTGGATTACTGAGTACATCGTTCGTTTTGTTCCGAAAATCGGGATATTGAGCAATTAACTGACTTGCCTGAAGGTTGTTGTTTTCGTTGCGCGGAAAAATGCTTGCTCCCGGCTGCTGCTGCGTGTAGGAACTTGTTCCATTGTTAAAGTAGGAAGGATCGTACTCGCCTGCATCTGCAAATGCAGCGATATTGCGTACATTGGTTGTAGCGTAGGTTCTATTGGTTATGTAAACCTCAACGCGGGTTACATTAAATGGTGATGTAACGTTTGGAAGCGTTGACATCGACTGGTCGTAGCGGTCTTTAAACCACTGCGAAAGGAAAAAGTGTCGGTTAGCATCGTAGCTCGATGCCGACACTTCAAATTTCTGAGTTTGGGCTCCACCCTGTACGGCAATGTTCTTTCGGTCGCCTTGCTGTTGTGAGAAAATGGTTGTGGCGGTTAATCGTCCAAACTTGAGCTTGGTTTTCACTCCCATCAAACTTTGCGAACCCGTAATTAAGGTTCCCGTTAAGGGCATGTTCACATTCCCCGCCTCGAGCAATTGAATAATCTCATCCTCCTTGCCTTCGTATTTTAGGTTTACCTTATTGTCGAAATTGAATCCCGTTTCGGTGTTGTAATTGGTTTGAAGTTGAATCTTGTCGCCAATCTTTCCTACAACATTCATTTGAATTTTCTGCTGGAAGTTGAATGAACCTACACGCTGCTGGCGAATCGGAAGCGCCGGATTCTGTGTACGTACAAAGTTTCCTCCAAAAATCAATTCGGCAGATCCCTGCGGACGAATGTCAATTACATTGCTGCCAAAGATGCCGGCAAATGCATCGCCCGGAACAATTATTCGCGGCTGAAAACCTTTCTGTTTCGCTACATCATCTCCGGCTACGCGATCTCGCCAGTTGCGCAAAATGGCATTATCGAATTCTTCATCGAGGTAATCTTGAAAGCTCATGTAATCGGGGTATCTGAAATTCAGATTTCCCATGCGGCTATTAATGTCGTACTCGTTGGTCTCGGTATTGAGTTCGACCGAATTGGTAACGTTCGCCGGATCTTTCAGGAAAAACGGATTGGGAGTTGGGTCGGTCGGATCAATATCCTCATCGTCGAAAGGGTAGGGCAGGTCTACAAGTGTATCAGTATCAGTAGTATCGCCGGGGCCGGGAATAACTTTGCCTGCCAGACTATAAGGACTGCTATTAGCGCTCCATACGATAAAGAGCAACAGCGAGCAGACCACCGAAAATGAAAGATATGTTGATTTGGTTTTCAAACGAAGATGTAGCGCTTACGTTCCGACAATAAGAGGTCAGATCATTTTTAGTGATTGTTTAATAAGTTCTTCAACGGTTAGGTTTTCGTTGCTCGACTTCAAGGCTTTATCCAAAGCTTTTTCTGCAGCAGCTTTTGGGAAGCCCAATAAAGTCAGTGCCGTTAACGCCTCAAATCGGATTGTATTGTGCGGCGATGAAAAAATTTCTTGTTGAAGGTTGTTTCCATCGAATTTCCCTTTTAAATCAATGAGTATACGTTGTGCGGTTTTTTCGCCAATTCCCTTTACTGCTTTTAGTTTTGCAACCTGTCCAAACATAACACATTCGGCAATTTCTTCGGCCGAAAGCGACGATAAAATCATGCGTGCTGTAGATGACCCCACACCCGAAACTTGAATCAACATCCGAAAAGTTTCGCGTTCATTTCGTGTGGCGAATCCATACAAACTGTGGGCATCTTCCTTTATGGCCAAATGGGCGTATAGTTTTACGGAATCTTTCGCCGAAATGGCGCTGAAGGTCGAAAGGCTAATGTTGAGGTAATACCCAACGCCTCCCGCATCGATTACTGCGTAAGTGGGCGTTTTTTCTACCAGCGTTCCGGAAATATAATCGTACATCTCAACTTTGGCTTTGGGCGTCAACAACGGCTAAGGTAACCATATTCACGATTTCGCGCACCGAGCTTCCCAACTGAAGCACATGCACAGGTTTTTTCATACCCAACAACAGCGGACCAATTGCTTCCGCACCGCCAATTTCCTGCATCAGCTTGTAGGCAATATTACCTGCCGAAAGATTCGGGAATATTAAGGTGTTAACTTGTTGTCCGGCCAATTTCGAGAACGGAAACTGTTCCTGAAGCATTTCGCTGTTCAATGCGAAATTTGCCTGCAACTCACCGTCTACAATTAATTCAGGATGTTTTTCGTGCAAAATACGAACAGCCTCGCGCGATTTGATTGAATCATCGCCTTCTGAAGACCCGAAATTAGCATACGAAAGCAAGGCAATTTTGGGAGTAATCTGTAGATTCTGAACGGCCTGTGCAACCAATACAGTAATCTCGGCAAGTTCCTCGGCAGTAGGATTAATGTTTACTGTGGTATCCGCAAAGAAATATGGGCCCTTTTTGGTCATCATAATGTACAATCCGGCAACGCGTTTCACGCCATCGCGAATGCCAATTACCTGAAGCGCCGGACGAATGGTATCGGGATATTTGCGCGTGAGTCCCGAAATTAGTGCTTCGGCCTGACCGGTGCGCACCAGCATCGATCCAAAGTAATTCCGTTCACGCATTATTTTACGTGCTTCGTAAATGGTGAAGCCTCGTCTTTTACGCAATTCATAGAATTCATCGCCAAATTTCCCAACACGCTCCGTCTCTTCTGCACTGCGCGGGTCGATAATTTCCAATCCGTCGATGCGGATGTTGTTTTCGTCGGCAATGCGCTCGATTTTTTCTCGGTTACCCAACAGAATTGGAATGGCAATTCCTTCGTTTCGGCAAACCTGCGCGGCTTTTAGAATTTTGTAATGATCGGCCTCAGCAAAGACAACGCGTTTCGGATCGGTCTTAGCCCGCGTAGTTAGGCGGTCGATTAATTTATTATCCAGCCCCATGCGCTGCGAGAGCTGCTCGTTGTATGCTTCCCAGTCGCTGATTGGAGCCAGTGCTACGCCCGATTCCATCGCGGCTTTCGCAACGGCAGGTGCAACTGTGGTAATCAAGCGCGGATCGAGTGGTTTTGGGATAATGTATTCCGGACCGAACTCAAGATTTGTTTTGTTGTAGGCCATGTTTACCATTTCGGGAACGGGCTGTTTGGCAAGTTCTGCAATGGCATAAACAGCCGCAAGCTTCATGGCTTCGTTAATGGTTGTTGCACGAACATCGAGCGCTCCACGGAAAATGAATGGAAACCCCAATACATTATTCACTTGGTTCGGAAAATCAGAACGACCGGTTGCCATAATAATATCGGGACGTGCTTCGATGGCATCGTTGTATGAAATTTCGGGATCGGGATTAGCCAGCGCGAATACCACCGCTTTCGGTGCCATCGAAGCAATCATCGCTTTCGAAACAATGTTGCCTTTCGACAAGCCTACAAATACATCTGCACCTTGAAGAGCCTCTGCTAACGTTGTGAAAGCGACATCGCGTGCAAAACGTTTTTTCTGTGCATCCAAATCATCGCGCGATGACGAAATAACGCCGGTCGAGTCGCACATAATCAGGTTTTCGGGCTTAACGCCTAATTGCAAATACAAGCTCGCACACGAAATGGCCGATGCTCCTGCGCCGTTGAATACCACGCGTACTTCAGAAATCTTCTTGCCCGCAAGTTCGAGTGCATTCAACAAGGCAGAGCCGGTAATAATCGCCGTTCCGTGCTGGTCGTCGTGCATAATCGGAATCGAAAGTGCTTCCTTCAATCTGCGCTCGATTTCGAAGCATTCGGGCGCTTTAATGTCCTCGAGGTTAATGCCTCCAAATGTTGGCGCAATCGCCTTTACCGTATTTACAAATCCATCAATATCGTTGGCATCAACCTCGATGTCGAACACATCGATATCGGCAAAAATCTTGAACAATACACCCTTTCCTTCCATCACCGGTTTAGATGCTTCAGGTCCAATGTTTCCAAGACCTAAAACAGCGGTACCATTCGAAATTACGGCAACGAGATTGCCTTTTGCGGTGTATTTGTATACATCGCCGGGGTTTTGGTGTATTTCTATGCAAGGTTCAGCCACGCCGGGCGAATAGGCCAGCGATAAATCGCGTTGTGTTGAGGTTGGCTTTGTAGGCACAACCTGTATCTTCCCCGGTTTCCCTTTCGCGTGGTAATCGAGGGCTTGTTTTTTTCTGTAATCGTCCATTTTTCTAGCATCACAACAAAGTACATTTGCTGCACTTCGCTTTTTCGCAAGCGCCAAAAATAATTCAAATTTTCTGAGCTCCTTCCCTTTTTTTGTGTTTTTTCGACTATCTTTCTGATGTATTAAAATAAAAACAATCAAGCAACATGAACAATTTAGAAGCGCCGCGTATTGCCGTATTAACCGGGGCTGGAATTTCGGCCGAAAGCGGCATTCGTACTTTTCGTGATTCAAATGGATTGTGGGAAGAATACGCCATCGAAGACGTGGCCACACCCGAGGCCTGGCACCGTAATCCTGAGCTGGTAACGCAATTCTACAACATGCGCCGCATGCAATTGGACGAGGTAAAACCCAATGCAGCGCATTATGCACTTGCCAAACTCGAGCAGCATATTCCCACAGTTATTGTTACGCAGAATGTCGACGATTTGCACGAACGTGCCGGCAGCAAAAACCTCATTCATCTGCACGGCGAACTGGTAAAACTGCGTAGCGTAAAGGGTTTGGGTAAATCGGTAGATGTTGGCTATGAAGCGGTCGAATACGGAAAACGAAACGAAGCAGGCGAGTTGCTTCGCCCCGATATTGTATGGTTTGGCGAAGCGGTGCCACTCATCGAACCCGCTTCAGCCTATTTTGCGCAGGCCGAAATTGTGTTGGTTGTAGGTACCTCACTACAGGTGTATCCGGCTGCCGGACTGCTACACGCAGCTCCATATGGAAGCGAAAAATACTATGTCGATCCTTCTGATTATGCCGGTATGGCTATTTCGAACCTTAAACACTTGAAAGAACCGGCAAGTGTGGCGTTACCAAAACTTGTTGATGAATTGATTTCTTCATTTAGTTAGTTCCCGTACCAGATCTTCCGTAATTTCTTTTGTGTTTGTGTATTGCGAGGCAATTTCTCCGTTTTTTCGGTAGATGTATGTAGTAGGCAATGTGTAAATACCATATTCCTTAAACTTTTTCGGCAGCCTGTAAATTTCAAACGGAAGCATCTCGCGATCTGCAAAGAAAGATAAGTCATCTATAGCTTCGTCGCTCAGTAGAATAAGCCGAACCTTGTAACGCTTAAACAGTTCGGCCTTGGCTTTTAACCCGGGCAGTTCGCGCCGGCAATCGATGCACCACGTGGCGAAGAATTTTACGATCAGGGCTCCGTTTTGTCCGGGTCGAAAGGCTACGGGTTCTCCTTGCAGCGATTCAACGGCGAAGACTTCTGCAGGTAAATCGGGGGCAATCCTGTATTTACGGTATTGGTAAACACCTGCAAAAAGAACTATTGCAAACAGAATTGTACGTGTTATAAAAAGCCTCGTGTATTTAGGCATTCAAACTCGCTTCGATAATCGAAATGCATTCGAGCAATTGTGCTTCATTAATTACAAGCGGTGGTGCAAAGCGAATGATGTTGCCGTGCGTGGGTTTCGCCAATAAGCCTCGTTCCATCATGCGCATACAAATTTCCCATGCCGAAACGCCATCGTCTTCGTTGATTACGATAGCATTCAGCAATCCTTTTCCGCGCACCAGTTTTACTTTAGGATGGTTCATTCCCCGCAGCTTATCGCGCAATATTTGTCCCAAGTGTGCCGCATTCTCTGCCAATTTCTCGTCTTTAATTACTTCCAACGCTTCGCGTGCAACGTGGCAGGCAAGCGGATTTCCGCCAAAGGTCGATCCGTGTTCGCCCGGCTTGATGCACAACATCACTTCGTCGCTGCTCAAAACAGCCGAAACCGGATAGACTCCGCCCGAAAGTGCCTTCCCAAGAATGAGTAAATCGGGCTTAACCCCTTCGTGATCGCAGGCCAGCAATTTTC
>JBKCFX010000167.1:0-5153 GCA_046303595.1 Bacteroidia bacterium | reverse complement strand
TTCAGTAAGTTCGCAAACCGATGTAGAAAGTGCCGACATTGAGCGAGAAAAGCGCGAGCTGGTCGAAATGCCCGAACTCGAACTGCAGCGCCTTGCTTCGATTTACGAAAAACGGGGATTACAAAAAGAAACCGCCGCATTGGTTGCAAAAGAACTCACAGAGCACGATGCGTTGGGGGCGCATGTGCGCGACGAATTGGGTTTGAACGAAATCTCCCAGGCCAATCCGATACAAGCAGCACTGGCATCGGGGGCATCGTTTACCTTTGGCGGCTTGTTGCCCTTGCTGGTTACGCTCTTTTGGCCGCTTACAACCATGGAGTATGCTCTTTATGGCTTCGCCCTGATTTTTCTCGCGGTATTGGGCGGCATTGCAGCCAAAACCGGCGGCTCGGGCGTGTTGAAGGCCATTTTGCGCATCACCTTCTGGGGCACGGTAGCCATGGGCTTAACAGCACTTGTAGGCTATGTATTTGGAGTGAACGTGGGCTAATTTAATTGGATTTATTTGGGCGCCCGGGCAGGCTTTCCGGTACAAGTCCTCGCTCCAAATTCGCACAGGCTGCCTTGGCTGCGGGCTTTCCCCTGCAATCCTTGGCGCGGATTACTCGTAGGCTAAAGCATTACCGCACATCGTCAAATTTTCTTTTTGGGGAAATTCATTTAAATCCCTGGATTTCAATTGCAATCCGGGGCATGATTTACGGGAATTTATTTATATCCGGACTAAAGTCCGGAGCTTGATTTTATTCCAACACGAAATATCAAATTATTCATATCTCTCTTCGCATTTTTTATCCCCAGAATAAAATTCGTGGCTATCGTTACGGGATTTTTTTGACATCCGGACTAAAGTCCGGTTTTGACCCCATTTAACTTTCTCCTTTTAACATCTACCCCAATTCAATCCCTAACACAACGCACAGAAAATGCGTTGTTCATACCCGTTGATGTTGTTGAAACATCTCCATTATTATGAGAAAGCCTTCGGCCGAAGGCTTGTGAACCGTTCGGCGTAGACGTCCAATATTCACCCATTGTACCACCACCAAAGTATGGCGCACCCGAGTAACGAGAACCGCCTGCCAGGCCGGAGAAACCACTATCGTTAGTAGCATCCTGATTGGGCGCGTTCCAATATTGCGCACTTGTGCTTTTAAGTTTTCCTCCTGCAACATTCGGAGTTATACTGCCGCCGCCTGCATTGGGATCTAAATAGTTGATTAATTGACTCCATTCGGCATTGCTGGGCACATGCCAGCCTGCAGGACATAACTTACGCGGGTCGGTTACTGCATACCAGTTATATAATTTCCCATATGGGCAATTATTTTGGATGCTGCCGTTATAATAATTCCAAGCGCCAACATCAACCAAGTAATTACCATTCGAAGTTAAAATAGCATCGCCATTGCGATAAATGGAGGTTTGCAGGTTTTCGGCCATCCACTCCTGATTGCCAATTATAACCGTTTTGTATTCATTGCCTTGCTGGTCGGTCATTGTACCATACGTCCTGGCGGGATTGTGTATGTTTCCGGCCCCACAAGTATGGGCAGAAATACCGGTTTGGCCGCCTCCGCTAATGTTTGCTACACTAATGCCGGGAATAATTACAAAGCCACCATTTTGTAACTGCAACGTATCACCACTAGGAGAAACCGATAGAATTTGGTCGTCGGTGGCAGGGTTGCCCGCGGGACCTTGCTCACCTTGGGGGCCTTGCGGCCCGGTGGGGCCTGTTGCTCCCGTTGCTCCTTGCGGTCCAGCCGGACCCTGCGGACCTGCGGGACCTTGCGGGCCGGGTGTGTTATTGCCCGCCGTGGCAGCATACAAAGCAAACGGCACACTCAGCAGTTGCGAGGTATTGGTAATCGTATAATTGCTGCCACCGTTTAAATCGGTTTCGGTTTTTACGAAAAAGGGGCCGTTTGCCCAGTTTAGGTTAGTGAAATTCCCATTCAACACTGTACCTCCGCCAATTTCTATGGTGGCCAGTCCGTTGGAATTGGTAAGCGAGCTATGGGTCTCGGCATACACCGCGCTGCCTGTAGCGCTACCCTGCAAAATGGAGATCTTAATGCCCACCGTTTGGTTTGCAACAAGTTGGTTGCCCGCATTGCGGATTACGCTTTGGTAGGAGAATTTTTGAGGAGATTGGGCGAGCGCGGTAAACGCCATGGAATTAATAAGGATGAGGGTAAGGAGATTTTTCATGGGGCGATATTTATTCTCATTCAAAAGTAGTTTTTTTTTAATAAAAAGTGATAGGGAGAAAATCAAGATCCGGAACTTAGCCCAGGATTTCAATCCTGGGAATCTAAAAAATTCCCGTAAAATAGCTCCGGATTTTAATCCGGGGATTAAAGAGGAGAAAGGCATGAATAGCTACGTGATTTTAGAAAAATAGATTTCAGGGCGCTGCCCCTCTTAATTCGTTTCGATTGTAGCTTTTACCAAGATTGCAGGGCTACGCCCCTTATCTAACAAAATTATTTCAGCGGCCTGAAATCTTGGTCGCCTATTTGGTCGCTTTGCAACTGGTCGATTACGAATTTGCAGTGTATTAAATCCGATAATATACAGTTTTTACAACCATTACCGACAATTTTGTCACCATTGAAGAACCAAGAAAAGCAGTAAAAAACCACTTGCACTTTCTCTGATTCAGAAAATAATCAATTAACCGAAGAAAACGATATTTGCAAAAAGGAAATGGAAAACTTTGACGAGTATTTACGACAGGGGGAACCAAACAAAGCAGACAAAGCAATAGTTTGGAAAACAGCCATCGGCTTGCAACTGGTAGATGGCTTAACACCATCTGAATATCTCATTTAAACTGCCAAAAAAAACATTTAAGGAAAAATAACCATTGATGAGTTAAAAAAACGTCTCGATAGTTATTACCATCAACACCCAAACAGAACAGACGAGAACCGCACCGAAGAAGCCGACAAGGTTTCGGCAAGAATTGCTGAAATGTTGAGCGAGCAAACCTTTACGTTTTCGCCGGCAGAATACCTTACTATTCACCGGAGATTGTTTACTGGCCTTTACCCGTTCGCAGGAAAAATTCGCGATTACAACATCACCAAAAAAGAATGGGTGTTAAATGGAGATACCGTTCTTTACGCAAGTGCAGATAGCTTAAGAGCAACTTTGGAGTATGATTTTGAACAGGAAAAAAAATTTAGTTACAAAGGCTTAAGTGAACCGGGAATTGTAGAACATTTAGCACACTTTGTTTCCAATCTATGGCAAATCCACATTTTTGGGGAGGGCAATACAAGAACTACTGCTATTTTCTTAATCAAGTATTTACGAAAATTAGGGTTCAAACATGTAAACAACGATATGTTTGCCAATCACGCATGGTATTTCAGAAATTCACTTGTAAGAGCCAACTACGAGGACTTATCTAAAGGCATTTACAGAACAGAAAAGTTTTTGATTCGGTTTCTTTCAAACTTATTGCTCAATGAAAACAAGTCACTCAAAAATCGCGAAATGCACATTCATGCCGCCACCGCTAGTGACACTGTAAAACCAAAAAATGACACTGTAATTGACACTGTATTTCTATTGATTAAGCAAGACCACAACATAACGGCAAACCAAATTAGTAAACACTTGAAAGTGAGTTTAAGCACAGTTAGACGAAAACTTAAAGAACTTAAAAATGAGGGCAAAATAGAACGCATAGGCAGCGATAAGACAGGTTGTTGGAAAATAACCGAATAAAATCGGTATTGGCCATTACAGTTATGAGAGAATAAAAGATTTTAAGACCCCGTCTCTTTAACACATGCATTCCGGTTCTCTGCAAAGTGAGGGGCAGCGCCCCAAAATCTTTGTATCCCCAAACAGCTGCGCGTTGGGTGCACATCTGCAGAGATTTCAGGGCTACGCCCCACTTATATCGTTTTAGCAATAGCTTTTACCAAGATTGCAGGGCTACGCCCCTTATCTAACAAGATAAATTCGGCCATTGCACAAACTGAGGGGCAGCGCCCCGAAATCTTTGTAAGCACAAACAGCTTTGCACTAATATGAGGGCCAGCGGCCTGAAATCTTGGTCGCCACAAAACTGAAAAAGAGACAGTGCTGCGAAGCCATAGCAAAAAAGACGAATTTAAGACGAACCGCGCTCGGGATTGCAGGGGAAAGCCCGCAATGAGACGCAGCGAAGCGGAGCCGAATGAGGACTTGAACCGGAAAGCCCGGAATAGCGCCCAAAATCAAAACAAACTGATTATGATACGATTATGCCTGTTGTCAAACGATTGCAATGGGGGCCGCCACTCCTCCTCCCCATACGGCAAAGTTACGAGTCATGCGCCTTCCTAGTCGTTTATAAACGTTTAAAAACGGCTTTACTTGTCAACAACCGTGTGCATAAACCGGTCGAAAAAATGCTCTTGTAACGTGTATAACCTTTCCCGAACTTGAAACCTGGCGGGGATAGCTATACCCCTATTTTTCAAACTATTAAAGTTTAACATATGACCTGAACAGTCTGTAACGACGAGGCAATCTTTGATGCTTCACAGAACCTCAGAACAATATTCCCGCTTCGGCGTTTCAGATGTGTGCTTAGCATTCAAGACATCGACCGCATCATCGAAATGGCCTGGGAAGACCGTACGCCTTTCGATGCCATCTTTACACAATTCGGTTTGCGCGAAGACGATGTAAAGGCCCTCATGAAGCGCGAACTGCACCCCAACAACTGGCGCAAATGGCGGGCGCGGGTGCATGGCCGGGTAACCAAACACCGCGCGCTGGCCGCCAAAGATATGACACGCTTTAAGTGCAGCATGCAACGCAGCACGGGCAACCACATCGCCAAACGGTAGTGAAAATCAGATTGCCCAAACCAGTTCAGTCCTATTTACTGCTTCTGGATTTTCTTAGCGAACCGGTTACCGTTTGCAAAACAAACCACGGTATACAATCCATCGGCAAAATCTGAAATATCGGCATCGAGAAACAATCCGTTCACGCCGGAAATGCTTTTCGTTATTCGTCCATACGCGTCAATAAACTGAATTTCGGCTCCTCTAATTTCTTCGGAAAACTGCAGTCTCACCGCCGTTTTAGCAGGGTTTGGATAGATGAGCAGATTTTGATTTGCCCGGCCACGAATTCCG
>JBKCFX010000166.1:0-4799 GCA_046303595.1 Bacteroidia bacterium | reverse complement strand
GCATTCGAAGCAGTAACACTCAGTGTTCCGCTTGTAAAATTAGCAGGCACAGAAAGGGTAATGCTGTTTCCGTTGTTTGCAGCAATGGTGCAGTTGGCCGGAACAGTCCAGCTGTAGGATGTTGCTCCTGTAACGGCTGCAACAGAATAGGTAAAGGTTCCACCGCCGCATAAATTAGTCGATGGCCCGCTAATGGTACCGGGTTGTGCAGGTACCGAACGCACCGTAACGGTTCGATTAGAACTGCTTCCACATGCCGAAACAGCTGCAACCGAAATGGAGGCCGAAGTGTAACTTGAAGGCGCCGTAATCGAAACAGAAGTGGTTCCCTGACCACTATTTATAACCCAACCGGTAGGAACAGTCCAATTGTAAGACGCTGCACCAGTAACTGCAGGACATGAATACGAAACGGTGCTTCCTCCGCAAACTGCATTCAACGGCCCGCTTATAAAACTCGGTGTTCCCGGCTTGCTGTAAAGTGTTATGCTTCGGTTGCTGCTTACTCCGATGCAGTTAGAAGCGTTTACGCTCAAGGTTCCACTTGTAAAAGCTGCTCCAAAAGACAACACGATTGAATTGGTTCCCTGACCGGATACAATCGTTGTATTTGCTGGAATTGTCCAGGTGTAAGTTGAGGCATTTGCAACGGCTGGTGTGCTAAAGGTTCGCGTGCTACCCGCACAGTTTTCGATGTTTATACCGTTTATCACGCTTGGATTTCCGGGCTTGGCCGTGTAAATCGTCAGATTTCGACACAAAGCTGAAGTTGAAACACATGCGTTTGATGCCGTAACACAAATTGACCCTGCCGCCTGAGTGGATGAGAAATTGACGGTTATGCTATTTGTGCCTTGTCCGCTCGCAATCGTAGCGCCTGTTGGAACTGTCCAGGTATAGCTTGTTGCTCCCTGCACTGAAGCTACCGAAAACGCAATACCCTGCTGACTGCGGCAAACACCGGCAGGACCTGCAATAGCTGTTGGAGTAATTAATGCTGGCGTACCTTCGTCGGTTTGACCGTTGCAGTTATCGTCGATACCGTTGCAAATTTCTGTTGCATTCGGATTAATCGCTGCTGCGGCATCGTTGCAATCGCCCGCTGCAGAAACATAGCCTTGAGGAGCTACATTAACAGATAAGTTTACAAAAATCGATGCATCGCCAAAACCATCCATATCGGCATCTGCATAGAATGTATACACAATGCAATCTTCATCGGTTTGCCCGTTGCAATTGTCGTCGATGTTGTTGCCACAAATTTCACTTGCGTTGGAATTTACAGCATCATTAGTATCATCGCAGTCGCCTGTACTGGTAGAATATCCTGCAGGTGCAGAAGATGCACAGATCGATTCGGTTTGAGAACTACCTACACCATCGTTATCGGCATCCACATAATATACTACAGGAGCTGTAATGCTGCCATCATTGTCGTTGCAATCGCCTGTGCTGGTAGAATATCCTGCAGGTGCAGAAGATGCACAGATCGATTCGGTTTGAGAACTTCCAATACCATCGTTATCCGCATCTACGTAATAAGTGGTAGGACTTGAAATTGTAACAGCGAGCGCATTCGAAACAGCCGGACCACAGTCGGGACTTGGCGTAATGCTTGGAGGGAAGGTAAGAGACCAGTTGTTGATGGTTCCAATGTCGGTTGCATAGAAATCGGCTACACGCAATTTCCAGGTTCCGTTTGGATTGATGGTTCCACCGCCTAATGCAGCAAAACTTGTTTTATTCATCGTAGCCGAACACTGCGTAAAGCTCGATTGCCAAGGCTTGTATGTTCCGGTGTATGGAGCGCCTGTAGCTGGAATTTGTGCCGAACCGGCATCACTGAAAACAGTATTGGTAAAGTTATCGGCACTTCCGCCTACACCGCGTGCAAGTCCCAATAAATCGCCGTTAGGTGCTTCGAGCCAAATAGCAAGATCGCCGTTGTACGTATGCGTTAAATTGATGCGCACCGAAATTCCGGCAGGATTAATTGCACTCGGTAAGCCTGAAGTCGCAATTGAGCTCGTAGCTCCGGGACAGCTGTTATCCGGAATTGAAACGGCGCCGGTGCTATTTAAGGTTTGCGCGGGACCAATGGTACTTTGAATGCGCAAACTGTAGCTTCCACTTGTTGCTGCAGCATAACTTGACGCTGTTGCTCCCGGAATATCGCTGCCGTTTAACATCCATTGTAACGCATAGCCTGGCGATGTGGCAGAATTTAGCGTGATGGAAGAACAGCTGTTAAGTTCATTAGCAGAGATCACTGCAGTAGCAGAATTGCTCACAAGGGTAACCGATGATGATGTTGTGGCTGATCCACACCCTGTTGTGCTGAGTGTGTAAACACCGGCAACACCGGTTGTGTAAGTCGATGAAGTAGCTCCGCTGATTGGGCTTCCGTTCAGGTTCCACTGGTAATTAGGTAACGTGTTACCGTTGAGTGTTACCGTGCTGCCGGCGCAGAAGCTCGATGATCCGCTTAGGCTGATGCTTGGTACAATCGAAATGGAATTGGATCCAACCCCAACGGCATACCATGCATTGGCAACAGCCTGCGCTTCGGCCGAACAAACGCCGTATAAATCTTCGGCAGCCTTTATGGAATAAAAACGTGCATCGGCATACTGCGAATTCGGACCAAGGTAAACGGTAAGCGTTCTAAATGCAATGGCCGCTGCCTTGTCAATTCCGATAGAAGGCACATTGTAGGCATTTCCAATATCGTTGGTTCCCGAACCGCCCACAGAGAGGAGATAGAACCAGAAATTTTGCACCCCGCTGTTGTAGTGCACGCCTCCATTATCGCCCGTACCGGTGTACCAATAGGAGCCCAAATAGGTATCGGGTTGTGAGTAAGCGTTTGGATTGCTCATGCTGCGAAATGCAGCTCCGATGTCCTCACCTACGAGCCAGTCGCCCAGTGAAGGTGTTGCATAATACTCAATTGCAGTTCCGAAGATATCCGAGAAACTTTCGTTTAGTGCGCCACTTTCGTAAGCGTAAACGAGGTTTGCACTGAAATTCGTAAGTCCATGCGTTATTTCGTGTCCTGCAATATCCATAGAAGTTAACGGATTGTACGTGGTATTTCCATCGCCGTATGTCATGCGGCTGCCATCCCAAAAAGCATTTACATAATTGGAGCTGTAATGCACGTAGCTAATGAGCTTAAAGCCATTGCCATCAATCGAGTTTCGGTTGAATTTGCTGAAAAAATAATCATAGGTTTTTTCGGCTCCAAAATGTGCATCGGTGGCGTATTGGTCTTTATTGGCATTTACGTTATTCCACACATTGTCGCTATCGGTAAAATCAACTGCGGCAGCATACGATGTTCCTTTTTGAAGGTTGAACGTTTCTACGCCATTTCCGCGGCCTGTTTCGCGCAGGCGATACGTGGTTCCGGTATAATCGGCCACGATGGGCTGCGTTCCCGAATATCCGGTAACTGCAGTACCGGGCTGATCGGTGTGTACGATGCGTTCTTCCTCACCAATTACATTTCCATTTTGTGCATTTATAAATACGTATTGACGCGAAACCGGCTCATGCGCATAAATATCTAAACGATACGCTAAAACGTAAGCACCTTTGAGCGGCTTGTAATAGCACAATTCCGCTTTAGGAAAATAGGAAGCGGAGGGGTCGTTCTGTTCTTTTTTCAAATGCTCCTCCTCCTCTGGCATTTGCCATTTGTATGATTTCGCTCCGATATGTTTCACAGCAGCATCTAGCGCTTTTTGAGCTGTGATAGCAGCTGCAGTGCTCGTAAATTCGGCATCAACTAGTTCTCCATTAAAGCCATATACCTTTCCATTCTTGCTGTGCGCTAGGAACATTGTTCCAATAACCGGCAAATTGTTTACCGTTTGCTGATAGCGGTAATGCGTCTCTCCAAGCTGATCGTTCTCTTTTGAAAGCAGTTTTAGCGATATAGGCCCATCCTGAAAATAGGTGCGCTTCATCCAACCCTCGAATTCCTGAACATTGGGTTCGGTACCTTTCTCGAACCGAGCAAAAGCAGGCACATTTCCTTGCTTTGCCAAGTCAGTGCTTCCGGGCTCCAATTGCTGGCCAAACGCCAAACTACTCATCAATCCTGCTAATGCAAGTAAACGTAAATGCTTCATACAATCTGGTTTTGAATATGCTTTCGAAGGTATAAAGGTAAATGGAAATTTAATTCTGCCATGTACAAATTAAAAATTGACTTTAGATTTGCAAGCAACAAATTGATAAAAGCCAATATTTTAGGTATAATGGAGGGTTTTGAGGTTTTTCGGGCAAGGTCTTTCACCGCATTTCTGTTCGGACGCTTTTCGCTTACACTGGCAGTGCAGATTCAGGCAATAAGCCTCAGCCTGCTTGTGTATGAACGCAGCAAAGACGCGATGGCTTTGGGACTAACAGGCTTGGCTGAGGCGGCTACATTTATGGTGTTTATACTTCCAGGCGGTTACTGGGCGGATGTATTTCCACGCAAACGAATGATTATGCTTTCGACAGCCTTATTTGCTGTTTGTGCATTGGTTCTCGGATACCTAAGTTTTTCTCCCGAAAAGATTTCTTTGTCGCATTTGTATCTCTTAATCGGACTTACCGGAATTGCTCGAGCCACCGGAGGTCCATCCATGCAATCTCTGATTCCCAATTTACTGCAACGCGAATTGTTGCCGCAAGGAATTGCATGGAATACCGGATTCTGGCAAATTGCCTCGGTTGCCGGTCCGGCGTTGGGAGGATTAATTTACGGCTATTTTGGCGCGAAACAAGCCTTTACTACAACCGTCGCC
>JBKCFX010000165.1:0-2394 GCA_046303595.1 Bacteroidia bacterium | reverse complement strand
GTGGATAAAGACATTAGCACGCGCGGCGCCATGGCCATTGATGCCATGAAGAATATTCCCGGGTTGATTGTTGGGCCCGATAACAGCCTTACGCTGCGAAACCAAAGTCCAACCATTTTTGTGGACGGTAGGCCCACCATGATGAACCTCGATCAAATACCGGCCGACGATATCGAACGCATCGAAATCATTACCAATCCATCGGCAAAGTATGTTGCCGACGCCACCGGCGGCATCGTGAATGTGGTGATGAAGAAAAACCTCAATCCCGGTTATTTCGGAAGTTTAGCGGGTGGTATGGGCACCAATAACCGCTATTCGTTAAACGGCAGTGCCAGCATTCGCGAGAAAAAACTGAGTTTGCAACTCGCTGCAGGCTATAATACCAGTGGCAATACCAATAACGGAACTTCATCGCGCCGAAATTTGCTGGATGGCGTTACGCTGGATGGATACCGGCAAGAAAATCAAAATCAGACGCAACGCGGCGGTTATAATTTAAGGGTACAAACAGATTATAAAACGTCTATTCGTTCGCTTTTGAGTGCATCGCTGAGTTATACGGATAATGCCATTAACGTGAGCGAGGATCAATTTTATAATTTCTACGATGCATCCGATGCCGCAATGAATGGGGGCAAGCGCGAAAACAGACAGCAAGTTACCTGGGCAAGTTATACTGCCGGGCTCAACTTTAGAAAAACATTTCCCAAGCAGGGTAAGGAATTCACCGCCGATGTTAGTTTAACCGGCTCGCGCAATACTAACTTCGCCAATTATAAAACCTTCGATGAAGCATTTGGTACGTCGCCAGAAGTTCAAATACAGCAGATTAATGAAGGCAAGCGGGGCGCGCAGCTCTGGGCCGCCCAGTTTGATTATGTAAATCCGATAAACACCGATTCGTACATCGAGTGGGGCGGAAGGCTTGCGTATAAATACAGTTTTTCGGACTATGAAGTAAGTTATACCGATTTATTGACCGCTGTAGTTACGGCCGATACAGGTTTGAGCGATGCCGTGCGAATTGACGACTTTGTAGGTGCCGCCTATTTGAACTATGCCGGTAAATGGAAGAGTATTGGCTACCAGGCTGGTTTGCGCTATGAACACACGTATTTTGAAGGACGCGTTATAAATAGCGGCGAGGTGTTTTCGTATATCTATCCGAAATCGTTGAAAGAAGCCGATAAAGTGCTGTTTCCGGCATTGTACCTTTCGAAGCGCTGGGGCGAAAAGCATGAGATGCAGCTTAATTTTTCGCGTAAAATTGGCCGTCCGGGCTGGATGCAGCTGATACCCTTTATTATGTTTGCCGACCGGCAGAGCGTGCAAATCGGAAATCCGGTGTTGGGGCCCGAATTTATTAACCTAGCCGAGTGGAATTATAGCTACAACGGCAATAAATTCAGTACGTTGAGTAGTATATACGGCCGTCAGACCTTGTTTTCGATTACCAATGTGGTATATCCGCTCGAAAGCAATCCCGAGGTGGTAGTATCGACCTTTGCCAACGGGCGCACGAAAAGCGATTTGGGATTTGAAAATACCCTCAAGGGAAGTATTTCGCCTAAATTTGAAGGAAATATCAATGCGAATGTATTTTACACCCGAACCGATTTAGAGCAGAACGGTGTAGCATTCAAAAACGAAGGCTGGAGCTGGAATGCCAAGGCGGCAATAACCTGGAAAATGCATGAAAAATCGAGCCTGCAGCTAAACGGCAATTACGAAGCGCCGCGCATTATTCCGCAGGGTAGGGTGGTAGAAATTTGGTCGCTCGATGCCACGCTAAATATGAATTTTACCAAGAAGCTCAGTCTTACACTTACAGCGTCTGATATTTTTAATACCCGCGTTTTCGGAACCATTTATCTCACGCCCACATTCGAACAAAAGACCGTTCGGCGTTGGGAATCGCGGCATGTTCGCTTTATGCTAACCTGGAAATTTGGCGAGCCCGACGTTTCGGTATTTAGTCGCCGCAGAAGCGGAAGAAGATCACCGGGCTCGGGCGGCTCAGAAATGCAGGAGATGTAGGATCGAGAAATTATTGTGTTGGAGATTTTTCATGTAACCACAACTCCGGATTTAATCCTCATTTTAGATTGCCCGAACAATGCGAGGGGGTTGAAAATAGCAATCAACCTCAACCGGCCTTCAGTCCGGAAATAGATATAAATTCCCGTAACCATAGCCCCGGATTTTAGCCCAGGATTTCAATCCTGGGTTCATAATAGATTCCCGTAAAATTGCCACGGATTTTAATCCGTGGATAAAATAGAATTCCCGAAAAAATCATCCCCGAAAAGAACGATTCTTAAAGCTGTACGCCAATGCCTTAGCCTACGACACCCCGCGCCAAGGATTGCAGGGGAAAGCCCGCAATGAGGC
>JBKCFX010000164.1:0-4098 GCA_046303595.1 Bacteroidia bacterium | reverse complement strand
TTTCGAGAAGGGGTTATTCTGGCAGCACTGCTTATAATCCTTCCACCTGTAACCTGCATGGGAATGGTTTCTCCGCTAATGGTATCCAATCTTGATCACAGCATTGAATCGGCAGGGAAACGCGCAGGAATTATCTATACCATTTCAACTACAGGTGGAATTTTATTTACGTTTTTGTACGGATTTTATATCATTCCGAAGTTTGGCCTCATCTTTCCTTCAATACTTACCGGTTTTATTTTGGCTCTGGTTCCGGCCGTTCTTATATTCAGACATGGTTGGCAAAAGCCTGGAATCATTGGAATAATTTTCATTTTCACACTTTCAGGAGCCTTTTATTTTAAAGAAATTCATAAGAAAGAATTAAACGTTTTATACCAAGAAGAAGGAATTCTTGGGCAAGTTCTTGTTGCAGAATTACCTGTGAAACGAAATGATTCAATTCAAACAGAACGCACGCTGTTTGTAAATCGGATTATTCAAACCTCCTACAATCCGCAGAACGATAAATTTAACGATTTCGATTATTTTAATTCGGTAAGCGATGTGCTCGACAGTTTGCAAACGGGCTCTCGTGTCTTGATTTTAGGGCTTGGTGGTGGCGTATTAGCCCGCGATGCTTTTCATAAAGGTATGGTAGTTGATGCGGTAGAAATTGACCAGCGTATAATTGATGTTTCGCGGAATTATTTCAGTTTAGAAGATAAAATCAACGTTATCCGCGACGATGCTCGCCATTTTCTCAATACCTGCACAAAAAAGTATGATCTGATTCTGTTCGACTTGTTCCGCGGCGAAGAAACCCCTGCGCATGTTTTTACGGCCGAAAGCATCGAACAAACCATGCAGATTTTAAATCCCGGAGGAATTGTCCTTATCAATGCAAATGGTTACTACAAAGGCGAGATTGGCAAAGGAACACGGTCGCTCTATAAAACAATGCGCGCCATGGGGCTGTATGTTGAATTATATCCTACCGACTCGCTCGAAGAGCAGAGCAACATGATTTATGTGGCTTCGAATTTCATCGGTGTATTTGATGAGAAAATCCCGGCTTACATGCAGCAGAAGTTTATACCGCACGATAGTCTCCATGTTGAAGATGCCATTGTGTTAACCGACCGAAGACCTATACTCGACCATCTAAATCAGGAAGCCACGTTAAGATGGAGAATTGCCTATCAGGCCTACAACAGAAGCTTGAATCAGTCGAATTTACCTTTATTCAACTAAGGTGTTAGTTGGATACGTTCGAGCAATCGATGCAAAACGATTACCTGCCAAATACGGTTGTAATAATACGTCGTTCCGTTTCGGTAAGCTGTTACGTATTTTTTTAATTGTGTATAATCAATTAATCCGAATGCATCGCACGCCTGCTGTGAGGCATAGCGGTCAATCAGAAAACTCAATTCCTTCTGCATCCAGCGGTCGAGCGGAATACTGAACCCCCACTTGGGTCGTGAAAAGAGGTGGCCCGGAACATAATTATGCAATACTTGCTTTAGCAGATATTTGCTGGTTCCGTTGCGAATCTTGAGCGATTCATCGAGATTTAAAGCAAACTCTACAATACGGTAATCCAACAAGGGAACACGCGTTTCGAGACTAAACTGCATGGTTGCCCGATCTACCTTGCAAAGCAAATCGTCTTTCAGATAATGTCGCACATCAAACAAAGCCTGCTGCTCGCGGGGCGATAATTTTCGAGCCAATGAAGCATCATACCTTGCCTCATCAAAACTATAGGCAACAGGGCTTTTAAGCAGATGGGCAATTTCGGCCCGACTGTAATAATATATTTCCTGCGAAAAAATATGACTCCGCAATTTAGCGGAATCAGCAAATTTAAAGTGATTAGAAATGCGCTTAATGCGACTGGATGGGTGTTTCTCAAGTAAACTGCCGATGGGCTTCCGAAGCATCCTGATTACCGCATTACTCATCCGTTTAGCCCATGTATACGAACCATAGCCAATAAACAACTCATCTCCCCCATCGCCCGACAAAGTCATGGTTACGTGTTTGCGTGCCAGTTTCGAAACAAGCATGGTTGGGATAGCCGACGAATCGGCAAATGGCTCATCATATGCATCAATCATACGGTCTATGAGCTCAAGCGCATCGGCCTCCTTAACCAAAAATTCATGATGATTGGTGCGTAAATGTTCTGCAACGGCTCGTGCATGATGCGATTCGTTGTATTTGGATTCAGCAAAGCCAATTGAAAACGTATTTACCGGTGTTGCACTATTTCGCTGCGCTACAGCCGTAACCAATGAAGAGTCGATGCCCCCCGATAAAAATGTACCGAACGGCACATCCGAAATCATGCGGTACTGAATCGAACTATTAACCAGTTCGTTCAGCGTTTTAATCGCGCGTTGTTCATCTCGTTCAACCTCTGAACCAATCTTCTCTTCGGGCTGCCAATAACTGGTATATTGTATTCCATTTCCATCTATCATAGCATAGGTACCCGATGGAAACTTCGCTACTTCATTGCAAATGCTCGTCGGTTCGGGAACGTAGCCCAAATGCAGGTAATCGGCTACGGCTATTTTATTTAAACTCAGCGAAATCGTCGGACGTAAGGCTAAAACCCCTTTCAATTCAGACGAAAATGCAAAAATTCCATCCTTGAAATAGGTATATATGGGCTTTATCCCCAATCGATCGCGGAAGAGATACAAACGATTGGCATCGACCTGGTAAATTGCAATGGCAAACATGCCATTTAAGGCATTTACCATCGAAGGCCCCCATTTCAGGAATGCTTCAAGAATTACTTCTGTATCAGACGTTGTACGAAGTTGAACATTCAATTTAGCTGCAATCTCCTTGAAATTGTACACTTCGCCGTTATATACGATTACGGTATTTCCATCAGCCGAATAAAATGGCTGATTGGCCGCTTCAGACAAATCGAGGATACTCAGCCTTCGGTGACCTAAGCCACACGTATCGTTATAATAATACCCGGCGGCATCGGGACCACGATGTGCCTGTATGTCGGTCATACTGCGCAAATGCGATTCGTTAAGCAGACCCGGCTTTGTTAAAAAGAAACCGCTAATTCCGCACATCGGCTATTTCGCAACGGATGGTTTACGACGTTTCAATTCTATCCCTACCATGAGCAGCAGCAATGCAATTAATATTGAACTGGCTGTATAGGAAATTGCTTCGGTGGTGTAAAGTTGTTCGGGCTCAAACTTAAATTCAATCTGATGATCGCCTTGGGGAACAACCATACCACGAAGGATGTAATTTGCTCTGAAATGTGGAACTTCCTTACCGTCGAGGTATGATTTCCAGCCTTTGGCATAATAAATCTCCGAAAAAACGACAACACTCTTATCGGCTGCAGCGCATTTATACCGCAAGGCATTGGGCGCATACGATTCGAGTCTAATGTTATTATCTTCGGTGTAAGTCGATAGTTTAGCCGGTATTTGATCAGAAAAACGTTCATCAACAATCGCTGTTCGGGCAGGATCAAAACCTGCGTTCATGGCTTGAATTTCTTCATTGGCATTTTTTACACGCTTCACTTCCTTAACAAACCATGCGTTGCCTAAAGCTGCTTCGTTCACCAATGGATTCGCCTCCGAATTGTAAATGATATACCGCGTATTGAGCATATTCAGTGCATACTGGTTTTGCATCCCTGCCTGAAAGATCGAATCGGTCATGCCACCGCGTAACATGCCACTAACCGATTTCATGTTTTTCTGAATGTGGAATTCAATCATTTCCTGATAGCGTTCCAATTTCACAGCAGAATAACCGCCTACCGATTTATGAAAAAACGAAGTGGCCGCATCGTTAAAGGTACTGGTAGATAGGTTCAAAACACGGTAATTGGTATTGGCCATGAGTCCAAGAAAGCGGTACTTATTCTCATCGGCTGCATTGTTGCCACTCTTAACACGCTTTTTGCGCTTTAACGCCTCATCGCGATAAGTCAGTGCACGTTGTCCAATTTCCGGCTCGTTCGATGTTTCGCGCGAATAGATGAACTCATCGGCAACCGAGGGTTCGAATGGCACGAGCGATTTTGTTTTGTTCACAAAATCTTTCTTGTTCACATAGCGC
>JBKCFX010000163.1:0-9115 GCA_046303595.1 Bacteroidia bacterium | reverse complement strand
TCCTTTAACGGATCAAGTACCTCTGCTATTGGATATTTTTCAGATTCAACCGCGTCCATTGGATTTGATTATGGACTATTGTTAACAACGGGGGATATCATGAATGCCATTGGACCCAATACCACCGGTGGAGCAGGAACCACATTGAACATGCCCGGCGATCCTATGTTAAATCAGCTTATACCGGGCTATATATCGTTTGATGCAGTATCCATTAATTTTGATTTTACACCTCAAGCCGATACGCTGGTGGCCTGCGAGTTTGTATTTGCATCGGAGGAATATCCTGAATTTGTTGGTTCTAGCTTTAATGATGTATTTGGTTTTTTCATAAATGGTCCCGGTACCAATGGTTGGCAGAATATTGCCTACATACCCGAAACGCCTATTCCGGTGACTATAAACAATGTAAATCAAGCCAGTTTTCCTCAATATTATGTAAATAATAGTCCTGGTGTATTGTTACAATACGATGCCTATACCACGCCGATACGCCTTGAGTTTCCGGTGCAGGCAAATCAGACCTATCAGTTTCGCATAGTGATTGGAGATGCCGGTGACGGGGCATTTGACTCAGGAGTTTTCATTAAAGGAGGAAGCTTTTTGGGGAACACACCGCTCCCTGCCGCTCGCTTTGCATTTTCTGGAATTGGCAGTAGTGTAGAATTTGAGAACCAAAGTGAGAATGCTGAGAATTTCGTCTGGAATTTTGGCGATGGGAACACATCTACAGAGGTAAATCCGATGCACACCTACAGCCAGATAGGCTTCTACAATGTTCGTCTGGAGGGCTCAAATGTTTGTTACCTCTGCGACACCACGCAAACGTTGGCGGTAACTCCCGGTGAAGTATTGCTGGTTACAGGAGCATTGAACACGAATGTGCAGCTATTGGATAATGGACAAATCCGCATCAATTATGCGTTGGATCGTCCTGCTGATCTTGAAGTGGAGGTGCTAAGTGCAGGGGGGCAACTTATTCGCAGAACGCAATTTAACAATGCACACTTGGGTAGCGAAGTTCTTGATTTGGATGGAATCGCCAAGGGCTTATACCTTATTAAAATAAAGGCATTAGGAGAAGAAAGTGTGCATAAAGTTTTGCGTTAATTCCAAAAGCATTTTGGTAAACGATTCGTTTACGAAAGCTTATTGGAAAATCGTTCAGACAAACAATTGACTTTTAATTCGTGCTTTCGTTGCTGAAATAGACCTTATAATAATTAAGGTTCTTCTCATCGTCGAATCCGCGTTCAATCATGTTACGGTTTCCGTGGATATAGATGTGGAAGTTCTTGTCGAGTTTTAATACGCTTCGAAACATCCCTAGGTGCTTCTTTACCGCTTGCTGGTTGATGTCGAATGCTTCAGTGATGCTGTGATCGTCTTGCGTTTCGATATTGCTCTCGGCATATTTGCGAAACGATTCGGCCACTTCGGGTGCCTGCATTACCTGTTCGGCAAAGTCATTCATTTGAAAACGTTCGTTTTCCTTGAAAAACTTCGAACCGCGATTCAGCATCGCAATTTGTTCTGAAGGAATAACCTGAAACTCTTCGGGCAATTGTTCGCGCACGAATTGTTTCGTTAAGTTCATATACTGTTGCGTAAAATGGTAGCTATCTTCTGCCGCTTCCAACTCTAGGAACGCATCGGTCCAATACTGCGCCTCAGCAGAATTGCCGTTCGTTTTATCAACTACGAGTACTTTGTAGCCCTCGAGCGAATCGCACGAAAATACCAAACAGGCCTTATCGACACGATCCAAACGGTAGCCTTTAGACAAAACAGCATCCGACGTAGCGCCTTCCCATTCAACCTGCATAAAATCGTCTTCGGTCTCTGCCTTGAGAATTACAATGGCATCGTGCAACTCGTTGTGCAGGTTAACCTGACTCAATCGCGCCACGAACAAATCGCCTGGAAGAATTTTGGGGTGCGTACTTACATCGTAAAGATGCTGAGCAATTTGTGTTGACGCTTCAGCAAGCGAATCGGGGTTTTCAAAAATCGATTTACACGCGTCGTAAACGGTATTGCCTGATGGGTTGAAATGATAGAAACCTTCCGTTTTGAAGGCATGCATCAAAAACCGCGTGAGCTGTTCGTGGTGTTCGTCGCGAATGTCGATGGGCTGGGCTGCCAGCTGAAGGGCTTCTTCGTTCGAAGGATTGCCTACAAAATGGATGATGAGCTTTTCAAGTATAGCTCCCTGATAACTTAACATGCGTGCAAGATACTTTTTTCTCGCGCCTACATGGGCTGTGTTGAAAACTAAACCATGATTTCAGCTCAGTTGCTTCAGCATTACAAAATCGTTCATAAAAAAGCCATGGCCAATATCGAAATCGGCAACACGTTCAATGGTGAAGCCAAGTTTGAAGTAAAAATTAATCGCCGTGTAATTCTGTCGGTTCACCTGCAGCCGCATACGTTGAGCTTTTGGGTAATATTTAACAACTTCATGTAAAGCACCGGCGCCAATTCCTCTGCGGTGTTTCGCGGGCAACACATACAATTTCTGGAGGTACAAGTCTTCCTTTTCTTTGGGCTCAATAGCAACAAATCCAAGTGATTCCTCATCGCTCTGAATGATGAAAAATTCTTGTGGCCCTTTGGAGATATGGTGCGAAAGTACGTTTGGATGGTACATTTTTTCGAGCATAAATTTCACCTGCTCCAAGCCAATAATGGGTGGATAATGAGCATGCCAAATGATATCTGCCAGCTTTGCGATGGTAGCAACATCGTGTAAAGTGGCGGGTCTTAATTGAATTGGCTTATTCATGCTTTTAGTTTGGTTTTCAAAACAAAGCGTAAATGTTCCAGAATTGTTCGCAAAACTTTCATTTTCGAAGGACCTTTACGTCGGTCTGAAAATACTTTTGTGGGAATTTCAGTGATGGATAAGTCTACTTTCCGGCATTTGTAAAGCAATTCCACTTGGCAAATAAATCCGGTTTCTTCGATCATATTCGGAAACTGCCGGTTCAATTGGTTCAATGCCTCGTACCGGTAGGCTCTGTAAAACGATGTGAGTGTACGATAGGGAAGATTCAAAACACTTCGCGTGAGTGCATTCGCCACATTCGATAGCATGAGTCGCAACCATCCGGTTTTCGTAAATCCGCCACCCGGCAAATAAACCGATGCCATAACTACATCATACGTTTTAAGCGCATCCAGCATGGGGTGTAATGTGGCTAAATCGGCTGTTCCATCAGCTTCGAGCGTAACGATCAGATCGCCCGTACTTCCATTTTGAAGAATGTACTCAAAACCAACCGCAAAAGCTGCTCCAGGCCCACGGTTGATGCCATCACCCAATAAAACATAGTTCAAAAAATCAACTTCCATCGCAAGTTTTTGACCTACCCCGTCTATGCTGCCATCATCAGAAATTACAAAGGTTGTATCACTAGAATTTAATTCCCGGTCAACAGTGCGCATCCATGCTACAAGTCCGTTTGCCTCATTGAAAACAGGCATGAGCACCCATACCCTCGGTTCGTAAACATTTATACTCTTTTTCAATGCCGACTCAATTCTATGAACCTAAATCAAAGATTATTCTCGTCCGAAAACTTCTTTGCCATCTCCTCATAATCGGTATAGTGTTGCAAATGCCCCGGCATGTAGTTCGGGTAACGAATCATGTGCATGCGACGTACTTCGGCTGTAAGCAGCTTGCGAAAAGCCTCAATGTTCTCCTTCGCTGTGGCCGAAATGAAAATTGCCGGATCGTTGTGCCGTGCCATCCAGCTGCGTTTCCATTCGTCGAGCGAAATGTTCGCACGGGTTATCGGACTTAAATCAGACTCCTCTTTTGGCGTGTAGCGAAATGCATCAATCTTATTAAACACCATCACCGTTGGCTTATCGAGGCAGCCAATGTCCTTGAGCGTTTCGTTCACTGCACGGATGTGATCTTCAAACGAGGCGTGCGAAATATCGACCACATGCACCAGCAAATCGGCCTCGCGCACCTCGTCTAATGTCGATTTGAACGATTCAATCAATTGAGTAGGCAGTTTACGAATAAACCCAACCGTATCAGACAAAAGAAAGGGAATCTGATCGAGCACTACCTTGCGCACAGTAGTGTCGAGCGTTGCAAACAACTTATTTTCTGCAAACACATCCGATTTGCTAATAAGATTCATAATCGTACTCTTCCCAACATTTGTATATCCAACCAATGCTACACGTACCAGCTCGCCACGGTTTTTGCGCTGCGTAGCCATTTGCTTGTCGATATGGCGAAGTTTTTCCTTTAATAAGGCAATTTTATCCTGAATTATGCGGCGGTCGGTTTCGATTTGCGATTCGCCCGGACCGCGCATCCCGATACCGCCTTTTTGCCGTTCGAGGTGCGTCCACATGCGGGTTAAACGCGGTAGAATGTATTGATATTGGGCAAGCTCTACCTGGGTTTTGGCATGCGAAGTCCTTGCCCGAGAAGCGAAAATATCGAGTATCAGACTATTGCGGTCGAGCACTTTAATTTTAACCGCTTTTTCGAGGTTACGCAGTTGCGAAGGACTTAGTTCATCGTCGAAAATCAATACATCGATTGCATTTGATTCGATGTATTCGATTATTTCCTGCAGCTTTCCGGAGCCAACGAAACTACGCGAATCGGGATGATCGAGTTTTTGAGTGAAACGTTTAACAGGTACAGCTCCGGCTGTTTCTGCTAAAAATGCAAGTTCGTCGAGGTATTCTGTTAAAAGTTGCTCATTTTGGCTACGGGTAATTAGTCCGACCAATACGGCGCGCTCCTGTTCTTTTCGTTTGGGTTGATCCTGCTTCAAGTTGATGGAATCCTTGCAGCAAAGCTAAATGATTGCAACCGAATTCAGACTGATAAAAGTTCTGATTTCAAGTTTGGCAGTTTCACCGAACCGAGCCATTCATCTTCACAAATGGATGCCCAAGCATTGAGATAGTCTATTACATCCTGCTTGCAGTTGTGGCTCAAAGTCCCCCTTCCTACCCGTTTCAACACGCGATGGTCATCGAGGCGTTCGAGGTTGATTAAATCCTGAACAGAGAATCCGGCATCCTCCATTATAGAAATTATTCCATCCATTGGTAAGCCGGATGACGGACAATATTCCCGCAAGTGATCGCGCCAGTCGCCCGGTTTCTGCAAAGCCGATTTATGGATTTCCTGTGCCTGTTTTCCGCTGATTTCCTGGGCAAGGTAACCGCAATTGCAGAAACCCATGTGGCCCCATTGATAATGATTTTCGGATTGAAGCTTGAATGCTGCAGCGCGTAAACTTACGATTACCGATTCCAATTTCGAATGATTCACAATTCAGATTTTAGACAATAAATGTAAAACAAGTGATGCAAAAACTTGTTTACTTGCAATGTAAAATTGAGTGGTTTATGGAGCGGATACCAATTTTTCCTTTGAGTGCGGTTGTTTTCCCCGGCGAATTTTTCAACCTGCATATTTTCGAACCGCGCTACAAACAGCTAATTCAAGACATTGAGCTAAAAAATAGCTCGTTCGGAATTCCGTATATCGATAATAAAACGCCCGGTGATTTCGGTTCTGAAGTGCGCTTGCATAAGGTATTGAATCGTTATCCCGGAGGCGAACTCGATATTACTGTGGAGGGAATTGGTGTTTTCGAAATCGAATCATACACAGAGTCCTTAGAAGGTAAACTTTACAGTGATGGATTGGTGAGCAAGCGGATCGAAAGCACTCCGGTTGAGCCGAGTTCAAATCTTGGAATGTTGCTGCACGAATACCTCAGATTGGGTAAAAATCCGGATGAAATTGAGCAAACCGAATTCTTGCTTTCGTCTTATGAAGCCGCAATTATATTGAAAATGCATCCGCAAAAGAAATATAGGCTCATTCAGATCGAAAGCGAACAAAAACGGCAAAACTGGTTAAGCAATGAGTTGAAGCTGTTGATTCAATCGCGAAAAATGGAATTGCAGCTCGACAAGAAGTTCATTTTTAATTGAATTTTTTCGCTATTGCACTTGATTCTTTAAAACAGATTTACGTACTTTGCAGCCCTTTTAAAAAATCAGGATTATGTCTAAGATTTGCCAACTCACAGGAAAAAAAGCCATTTCGGGCAATAACGTTTCGTTTTCAAACCGTAAAACTAGACGTAGATTTAATCCGAATCTCGTAACGAAAAAGTTCTTCATTCCTGAAGAGGATGCATGGATTACCATTCGCCTATCTACTTCTGCATTGCGCACCATAAATAAAATTGGTATTTCCGAAGCACTTCGTCGCATCGATAAGAAAGGAATTTTATAAGCCTTAAAACGATTTTACAGAATACGACGCCGGTTTTTCCGGCGTTTTTTGTTTATTTAGGCTTATGCGTTTTACCCTCCTCATCTGCCAGTTGTTCTCGGCTGTAATACTTTTCGCAAAACCCGACCTGCGCCAACTCAACTTTCGCATGGAACCCGATTTTGCCACGCAGTCTATCATCGCTTCGGTTCACCAAACGTGGAATTGCGCAATTGGCGATACGTTTTCAATTCGACTACGGGAACCACTAAAATTTGATAGCATCGGTATACCTTCTTCCATTTCTCAAACCAGAAAAGGAAATGCCTTGTTTTTTAAGGCAAACGCAAGCGGACGTTTCGTTCTCTACTTTGCATATTCAGGCACCCCACAGGAAGCTAAAAACCCGCCCTGGGATGGAGGCCTTGTTTGGCGAAACGAAGAAAACGGAAATCCTTGGTTGGGTGTATGTTGTCAGGGATTGGGCGCTTCGATTTGGTGGCCGGCACCACCAGATCATTTGCAGGAGGCCGATTCCGTTCAGTTTAGCTGCATCTATCCGGCCAACCTGTTTTTCAAAGGAAATGGTAAATTAGTAGACGATACGGTTAAAGGTGCTTACCGCATAACAACCTGGCAAACTACCTATCCCATAAATCTTTACAACATTACTGTAAACATTGCCGACTATGCCCATTATTCGGAGGTTTTAAAACGCGATGACGGCTCTGCTTTGGCAATCGATTATTACCCTCTTCGAAAAAATTTGGAAAGGGCGAAGAAACAATTGGTGCAAACCATTCCGATGCTTCAATGCTTCGAAAAAGCATATGGGCGCTATCCCTGCGAGAACGATGGATTCTCGGTGGTCGAAACAGCCTACGCCGGCATGGAACATCAAGGAGCTATTGCGTATGGCAATGGGTACAAAGATGGTTACCGCGGCGATGATTATTCGGGCGTTGGCATCTGGTTCGATTTCATCCTGATTCATGAGAGTGCGCACGAATGGTGGGGCAATTCGCTAACAGCCGAAACTCCCGCCGATTTTTGGTTCCAGGAAGCATTCTGCACCTATGCCGAAATGAAATACGTGCAATGCCGCTTTGGCGAAGCTTCGGCATCAAAATACATTGCAGCTAAAGAGCGTCTGGTCGAAAATAAGGCGGCGATTTTAAGCGGGAAAGCAGACGCTGAAATTGACATGTATGCGAAAGGAGCCCTCATGCTTCATACCTTGAGTAAATTCGCATCCAGCGCGCAAGCTTGGGATTCTTTACTTTACAGATTCGCTCAAGAACACAAGTTTACGAAATTGAGTACTGCTAGCATTGTAAGTTGGTTCTGTAGAAACATGAACGGAGTAAATCCTGCATTCTTCGACTGTTATCTAAAAAATAGTTCGCCGCCCGAATTATTGGTAAAAACTACTAAGAACAAAACCGGCTATTCACTTTCACTTCGCATCATAAAGGCTCCCACCGAATTTCGACTACCCGTACGGATTGTACATGGGAACGAATCGAAAACGTGTTTCGTTGGTTCGAAAACCGAAACGTTCAATTTCACAGGAAACACAGAGCCACTTCTTGATAACACCTTCTCATATTATAAACTTACTATCGCGAAATAGGCGCTGTTTTTTACTGTGGCCCCGGCATTCGTTTAAAAATACGTTCCGTATTCATTTCGTTTTTAAGTTGCAAGGTGTCGGATGTGATGTTTAAAACGTAACCGCTTAAAAATGAAGCATCCCGAAGCGAATTCAATTGCTTGTAATCCGAGTCACCATCTTGGAAGGTGAGATAAAAAGACGTTTCGGTCGGATGTAAATTTCGCTTGTCAATCAAAACTTTACCAGCATAAGGATTCATAGGAACACCCCCAGAACTTTGCCAAATACGGAAGTTTTGAAGAGAATCTACAAATAGGCTCGTGGGTCCATCGCATGGAGGATTCTCAATTGCCACCATCAATGGCCCCATAGCAATGGTGTCGGTATTTTCGATACGAAAAGTCATTACCAACATCCAGTGCCCCTGTAATTTTTGGAGCAATGCGTCGTTGGTTTGGGCCTTTACCGGATTGTACAATGTGTTAAGCGTACTTAGAAGGCTTACACAAACAAAACAAAACGAACGCTTAACGACGAATGGTTTGGCTACGGTCGGGACCAACCGATACAATGGCCACAGGAACTTCGAGCTCACGTTCAAGAAATTCAATATAACTTTTAAGGCTTTGAGGAAGCTTTTCGTAAGAATTTATTCCCGTTAAATCTTCGCTCCAGCCTTGAATTTCAGTATACACCGGCTGTACAAATTCAGGGTGTATATCAAATGGCAAATCGCGTGTGTTGCCTTCGGCTGTTTTATATGCAGTGCAAGCATATAGGGTATCAAATCCGCTAAGCACATCGGCTTTTGTCATAATGAGCTTGGTAACGCCATTAAGCATAATGGAGTAGCGCAATGCCGGCAAATCAATCCAGCCGCAACGCCGAGGCCTCCCGGTAGTAGCGCCAAATTCGCGTCCAATCTGCCTGATCTTCTCACCTATTTCGTTATCAAGTTCGGTTGGAAACGGACCACTGCCTACACGCGTACAGTATGCTTTAAAAATTCCATATACCTCTCCAATTTGCGAAGGAGCAATTCCAAGTCCGGTGCAGGCTCCGGCTGCAATTGTATTAGAAGATGTTACATAAGGGTAGGAACCGAAGTCGATATCGAGCATCGATCCTTGCGCACCTTCTGCCAAGATTTTTTTACCCGATTTGGCTAAAGCATTAAGCGTATGTTCACTATCGATGTGCGCAAACTTTTTAAGGTTCTCGAC
>JBKCFX010000162.1:0-2530 GCA_046303595.1 Bacteroidia bacterium | reverse complement strand
GATGGAAGCAATCCGCTTTGCCACATCAATTGCAAAAGCCCTACGGTTTTTAGGGCAATCGATTTTCCGCCGGCATTCGGCCCCGAGATTACAATTAGGCGATTTGTTCCATCGAGCGTACAGCTCATCGGAATTACTGCTTTTCGATGCTTTTTATTCTGAAGATAGAGCAGCGGATGCCTTGCCTCGAGAAGCCGAATGTTCGACTTACCCGAAAATGCGGGCATCGACGCATCAATTTCTTGGGCAAACAAGGCCTTGGCGCGTGTGAAATCGAGTTCGGTAAGTGCAGTTTGCATGGCGGATAAATCGTTCCGATACGGACGAATATCGGCCGTAAGCTGCTTCAGGATTCGCAGAATTTCACGACGCTCCTGCTGCAGTAAATCGTAAACCTCGTTGTTGAGGTCGACCGTTTCGATGGGTTCGATAAAAGCAGTTTTTCCGGTGTCTGAATTTCCCTGCATCAAGCCACGCACATTGCGTTTCTGCTCGGCCACAACCGAAAGTACACGGCGTCCGTTATACACGCTTTCTTCGGTATCGGCCAACCAGCCGAGTTTCTTCAGCTTTTGCAGTTGCGCACGGAAGATGCGGTCGAGCTCACGACGTGCTTCTGCCAGATTTTTGCGGATAGACGCCAATTCTTTCGAAGCGGATGTTTTAACCTCTCCGGCCGCATCGAGAATAGTATATATTGCTTCCGGAATTTCCTTATTGAGCACTATGGTATCAAAAATGACGGCGATGGCAGGAAGGACCTCTTTTTTATCCGATAAATACCGCACAATCGAATTGCTGGTTTCACATACTTCGCAAATGGCAATGAATTGCTTTTCGAGTAGCGTTGCGCCTTGCACCGCCAACAAATTCAATTCTTGATTGATTTCAGGGAACGACGAGGGCGGAAAAAACGAACCATTGCGCAAGAGATTCAGGAATTCGGCTGTGCGTTGCAATGCAGGCAGAACGGCCTCAGGTGTGTTTTGAGGAACAAGCGAATGCGCAAGATCTTTTGACATACTGTTGCGGCAATATCCTTCTACCAGCGAACGGATGCGGTCGAATTCAAAGCGTATTAATGAGTCTTCGGGATAAATGCGCACAATGCGAAAGGTAAAATTCAATTGCGAAACAACAAAGCAGGTATTGTGTTCATATAGTTGCACGAAAAATTTATTGCGGGAAATGGAAAACGAATCGAATCACTTCAATGTGCGTGTTTATGGCTTGGTATGCAATGAGTTGGATGAATTGCTCGTAACCGATGAGTTTTGCCAGAATCGTTTTATGACGAAGTTTCCGGGCGGAGGCCTCGAGCATGGTGAAGGATTGATTGATGGCTTGAAGCGTGAATTTTTAGAAGAATGCGGCGAAGAGATTGAGGTTCTTAGACATTTTTACACTACCGACTTTTATATGAAGTCGATGTTTCGCGGTGGTGGGCAATTGATTAGTGTGTATTATGAGTGCCGTTTTAAACAAGCCCCTTCTTTTCAAACTATTCAAACAGCTTTTGAAGGAATGCAGGAAATTAATGAAAGCGTCTCATTTCGGTGGATTTCTTTAAAGGAGCTGCACCCCGATCATCTCACCTGGCCAATCGATAAACATGTTGTGGAGGAGTTCCTCAAACGATGGAGAGCAGACAGGAGTTAAAATTGGAATAAAAATTTTTCAGAAACTGCCGCAAAAAAGGTCTTGTTTTTGAGCCACTAAAACCAAAAGAGTTGGCATTTCCCTTCTTCTAGAGCGTATTATTACCTTAATTGCTAAGCAATTATGCTTATGATTTTATAGGTAGCACCTGATTTACAATCAAGTTGAGCACTTTCTGCTGCAATACTTCACATTCTCCCAATCGCGCTCCCATTTTTTTCGCCAGGTGAAGGGCTTATTACAACGCAGGCAAATTTTCTGGGGCAGATGCTGTTTTTTTACCCCCTTCATACCGTGCTTTCAAGTCCTTTTTTATACGTGGCAATGGCCCTTTCGCGCGCCATTTTATGTTCAACAATGGGCTTTGTATAGGTCCAGGGATTTTCAAATTCGGGCACCCATTTGCGGATGTAGGCGGCCCTAGGATCGAACTTTTCGGTTTGCAGTGCCGGATTAAACACTCTGAAATACGGGGCTGCATCGCATCCCGAACCCGCAGCCCATTGCCATCCTCCGTTGTTTGCGGCCAAATCAAAATCGAGCAGTTTGCGTGCAAACCAGGCTTCGCCCCAGCGCCAGTCGATGAGCAGGTGCTTGGTTAAAAAACTGGCCACAATCATCCGCACGCGGTTGTGCATAAATCCGGTAGCCGCCAATTCTCGCATTCCGGCATCTACAATCGGATAGCCCGTTTTGCCTTCGCACCATGCCTGAAACTCTTCTGTATTGTTGCGCCATAAAATACGGTCGTAAGCAGGTTTAAATGCCGATTGGGCAGCATGTGGAAAATGCCAGATAATGGAATGGTAGAAGTCGCGCCAGATCAATTCGTTCAACCAGGCCTCGCTTCCGGCTGCCATGGCTTTTTTTA
>JBKCFX010000161.1:0-8341 GCA_046303595.1 Bacteroidia bacterium | reverse complement strand
GAGGATTGTTTGCTGAGCATAGGATAATACTTTCTCCCTGTTTTTGCTCTAAATTACAATTTCTTTGGGAGTTTTAAGAAGTATTTATCAGTAGTAAATTGTTGATAAATAAGAATATAAGACTTTTTCAGGGGCGACTATATAATTGGTTAAGTTTAGGTTACTGCTTAATAAATCGCACGGTTTGATAGCTATCGGCTGTTTGCAGGCGCATCATATACATTCCGGGCTTTAATCCCGAAACATCCGTTTGCTGCGTTTCTTCGCCTGAGGGTACAAAGCTGAATTCGCGAATGCTTTTACCTTCAATATTCATCAGGTAGGCATGTACCTCTGTTCCATACCATATTTCGTCAAACTTAAGATTTACAAAATCATTGGCAGGATTTGGGAATACCGTTGGCAACGGGCGACTGAATTCGATGGTATTCTTTTCTGATGTTTCAGCAACGCTTCCTCCATTTTCCATTGGCGCAAACTGCGGGGCTAATGTCATGGTAGTGCAACGTTGCGTTGAGTTTCCGCAATTATTCGATGCACGCACGCATAATGAAACACTTACGGCACCATTGTTTTTTCTTACCGAAACCGAAGTCGTTCCTTGTCCCGATAGAATTACGCCATTTGTTACAGTCCAGTTGTACGTTGTTGCCCCAGTTACTGCAGCAATGCTTACGGTTCCGGTAGCTGTTGCCGTATTCAAATTACTTAATGTCATGGTTCCCGGCTGGGCAGGCGTTCCTGTTAACGCTAAACTGCGCGTGTCGCTATGGCAACCTGAAGGCAAGCGGTTGGCGCGAACAGTAATATTTCCGCCCACAAAATTGTTAGGAAATGTTACCGCAATGCTGTTGGTTGTTGATGAACCAGTGGCTCCGGCAGGCAGTGTCCAGGTGTAGTTAAATGCTCCCGAAATAGCGGGTGTTGTAAAGGTTCGTGTAGTACCGCATGCACCCGTGGGCGTTCCAGTAATATAGGCCGGTGTGGGTAGTTTGTCTTCAATGGTAACCGAACGTGTATATGAAACAGCCGCACATCCGCCCGATGCAGCTACGGTATACGTTACTGTATAGGTTCCAAGCGTGCTCGAAGATGGGGTTATTCCTCCTGTGCTGGAGTTTATTGACAAACCGCTTGGAGTACTGCTGAAAACACCACCCGGTGTACCTGTAATGGTTGGCGTAACTACAGTTGTTGACGTTTTACATAGCGGATTGAATGCGTAACTAAACGTAGCTGTAGGAGCTGCGTTAATTGTAACCGATGCGGTTGTAGTAACTGCTCCACACGAACTAGAAGCCGCCTTGGTGTAGGTTACCGTGTAAACTCCGGCGGTGCTTGTTGATGGTGTTATAGCGCCGGTAGAGGTATTCAGCGTTAGCCCGGCAGGACTTGCCGAAAAAGTTCCACCGGTAGCTCCGCTTATGCTTGGCGTTTGGGCAGCTGTTTGTGTTTTACAATAAGGCCCTGCATAAGCAATAGTTGCAGTTAATGGATTGGTTATGGATATAGCATAAGTTGATGAATTGCTGCAACCTGAAGATGATGTGGTATAGGTAACCGTATAATTTCCAACCGTACTTGCAGCAGCGTTAATTGCACCTGTACTTGAGGTAATAGACAAACCTGCCGGAGTACTGGTAAATGTTCCTCCGCTAACTCCGCTGATGGTGGGCGTAATGGCCCCGGTGAAGCTCTTACAATAGCTTGAAAATGGATAACTGAATGCGGCCGAAGGTAATGCTGTTACGCTTACTGAAATGGCGTTCGAAACCGTATTGGAGCAACCTGATATTCCGCATGAAATGGATGCGCCATTTATTGGATTGCTGTATGTAAATGAAGTACTGCCCAAGCTAGAGGTTTGATCAACCCCATTCACACGCCAGATGATTGAACTTGCCGGTGTTCCATTGGTGTTGGCCGTAAAAACCACTGAACCATTGGCACAAACGGGTAGGGGCGTAGAAGTACTTATTGTAATCGAAGGACTAGATGCTGATAGCGGCAGCACATTGCAACCTACCGAAACAGAACTACGATTCATAATATCCAGGCCTGCTGCAATGTCATTTGGGAGAAGATTTTTTTTCGCAACACCATTAGTAACCGTAGCCGCCATAACTTCTGTAGGAGAGTTGTATAGCGTATGGGTTATTTGATGCGAATGGCCAATTTCATGCAACAGAACGGTCTCAAAATCCATTTGACTAAAAGAGGGATTGCCCGGACCGAAGTTCCAACTGTAGGTATTATTTGTGCTGGATGGATCATTATTAATGATGATGTCTTGTTGTGAAGTGATGGGTTTTAGGTTAGAACCGCTTCCGCAACCTAATACGTGGTTAATACTGCGTCCACCAACTCCAGTAGGCAATGGTGATTGCAAATCGTCAGTTATTACATTTACACCATCGTTACCCGTTGTTCTTACAGTTGTATTTGTAGAAGAAAGTGTCCAGTTAAATCCGGTAGCACAACGCCATTTTGCAAAGCAGCGCTCTACGGTTTGTTTGGCGGTGTTGCCGAATGTGGTGGTAAATTGATCGTTAAACTGGAAGGTATATGCCCCTAAAGCATTGAAGTTTCCGGCAACCAGCGAAAATGCCGAATCGGATCCTAAAGGCCGAACATTGAACAATGCATAGGTTACATTAATATTTCCGGCGCTTTGTGCAGCTGTGCCGCCATCGGGAGTTACACGAACCGGGCCTGTTGCAGCGGGCGAATCGCCTGTTGCATTGGTTAAAATTGAAGGCACAAATAACCGTATTTCGGTATCGCTCCAAAACAGATAATCTTTTATTAACGGTCTTCCGAAGGAGCCATCTTCGAATATACTCCTAAACTCCACAAATCCATTTCCACGTGTGGCTCCAAATCCGCTTCCGGTAATGGTTAAGATGGTTTTGGTTCCGGCTGTAACGGTCGATGGACTTAAGCCCGAAACTACAGCAGCAGTGCTTGCAGGAGGAAGGGTATTGTTAATTCTTGCTTTTTGTTCCAGGATAAGCGGACGGCGGCCTGTTAAATTGGACACACGCCCACGGAATGCATCCAAATTTTCAAATCGATTGAAAATATCATACATTTCCTCGGTCTGATTATCAACGCGGAATACACCTTGTATAGATGTCCAAGAAGAAAATTGATTGGCTTCGCGGCGAATGCCTTTCCAATGCGCAGGCACTTGATTTAGCAGAATAACCACCTCTTCACCCACCGTCAAATCGATTCGGTCGGCAAATTGCTCTTCGTTATATCCCACCTGACCACCTTCGGCAACCAAAGTTAAGTAGCTTGGTGCGTTTCCGTTAAAATCTTCGTATACTTTGAGTTGGTAGTATGAATAAATGCGCGTTTTTTCTGTGTTCCAGTCCGATTCTTTGGAAAGGACTTCGGCGCGCACAATAAGCGAGCTGTTTTGAATTAAATACTGCTCGGGCAGTTTGTAGATCATGCAATGCATTTCGTGTTCCTGGGCAAATGCAGTCGATGTTGCAAGCGCAAGAACAAATAGAAGATTTAGGAGCTTTTTCATGGTTGTAAAAATTTGATGGGACAAAGCTGCCTTAAATACTTTTAGAAGTAAATCACTAATTCTAGTGATATGCGTAATTATTGCTTGTAAGTATCAATAAATCAATTGAGTGAATTATGTAAGCGCTTTGAAATAGTTGTTGCCCGTAAATCGATTAGCAATCCTGACATAATTCTACAAGCAAACCATTGGTGCTTTTCGGATGCAGAAAGCAAATCAACTTGTTATCTGCGCCTCGTTTCGGTTCGGGGTTAACAAACGTAAAGCCTGCCTCGGTAAGCCGCTTAATTTCTGCGTAAATATCATCAACTGCAATAGCCACGTGGTGAAAGCCTTCCCCTTTTTTATCGATGAATTTCGCAATGGTTCCATCCGGATCGGTACTCTGTAGCAGTTCAATCTTATTCGGCCCGAGTGCATAAAAAATCGTTTCGACCTTTTCGCTTTCAACCTTTTCGCTTTTGTATGGAGCTACACCTAAAAGCAATTCAAACAAACGCGCTGATGCCGTGCTGTCCTTTACGGCAATTCCGAGGTGCTCAATTTTATTCATGCGGCAAATTAACGAAGGCCAATCATATTCGGTACCTTTGAAATGTGGATTTGTTGAAATTTACCTCAAAAGGAATTTATTGTCCGCCTGCAGGCGTTTACCTCGATCCGTGGAAACCCGTTCAAAAGGCTTTAATTACGCATGCCCACAGCGACCACGCGCGGAGTGGGTCGCAGCAGTATTTGGCACAAGCAGACTCTGAAGCCTTGTTAAGACTTCGGTTGGGACGGAATATTTCGTTGCAGTCGGTTCAATATGGCGAAGAAGTTCTGATTAATGGGGTGCGATTTTCGTTTCATCCGGCCGGACATATTTTGGGATCTGCTCAGATTCGCGTGGAATACAAAGGCGAAGTCTGGGTTTTTTCGGGCGATTATAAGACGGAGCACGATGGGTTTAGTGCCGGATTTGAGCCGGTAAAATGCCATACGTTTATAAGCGAATCGACGTTTGGTTTGCCGGTATACCGCTGGAAGCCACAAGCTGAGGTCTTTGCAGATATGAACCGATGGTGGGCTCAAAATGCCCGAGAGGGTATTTGCTCTGTTGTTGTTGCCTATTCGCTTGGCAAGGCCCAACGTATTCTGAAGCATCTCGATCAATCGATCGGAAAAGTGTATGCCCATCCGTCTGTTTATGCAATGCACGAAACCATGCGTGCAAATGGCTTTCGGCTCCCAAAAGATGTATTGTTCGACAGAACGCAGAAAGATGATGCATATAAGGATAGTCTTTTGCTTATTCCACCGGCTGCAGATGGCGGCGAATGGATGACTAAACTTGGCGATTATGAGCAGGCCTTTGCTTCAGGTTGGATGCAGATTAGAGGTTCTCGGCGGCGCAACAACGCTTCAAAAGGATTTGTTTTATCCGATCATGCCGATTGGGAGGGGTTGAATGAGGCTGTTAAATTAACCGGTGCCGAACGTGTAATCGTTACGCATGGCTACACAACTTCGTTTGCCCAGTGGTTAAATGAAAACGGAGTCAGCGCAGAAGTTGCCAAGACCGATTATTCGAGTGAAGAATAATTCTCCTAAATAAATGTTGCTACATATAATGTTAGCACATATATTTGCAGCATGAAATTGGAGGACGAAATCAAGCAGGTAAATTTCAAAAGTGTTTATCAGAAGGCCGGAATAAACCTTGTTTATACGGTGAGTATGATGCAAAACCAGCATATGAAGACGCTCAAGAAATTTGGTTTAACGATACCACAGTTTAATATTCTTCGCATTTTACGGGGGCAGCATCCGAATTCAACAACGGTTAATGATCTAATCGTTCGCATGTTGGATAAATCGAGCAATGCCTCACGGATTGTCGACAAGTTAAAGTTGAAGAAATTGGTGAACCGTAAGATCGACGATAAGGATCGCCGAAGTGTTCGCGTGAGTATTACACGTGAAGGGCTTGCACTGCTTTCTCAAATTGATGCACTCGAACCAGAATTTTATTTTGGTCAGGATTGCCTGTCGGAAAAGGAGGCGGTACTGTTAAATGAAATGCTTGATCGCGGACGCGAGAAATTTTTAATCAAGTAAACCTTTAAAAACACAATGATTCATGAAAAAACAATCAATCTTTGCGGCTCTATCAGCCCTTGTAATTTTGGCCTCTTGTGGAGGCAGTACCGTTAAAACGGAAGATGCACAAGCTGCGGCACAATCGGCCGATAGCGCGCGTGTATTTGCGCTCGACAGCGCTTCGTCTAAAGTTGAGTGGCTTGCCAAAAAAGTAACAGGTCAACACAACGGAACCTTGGCAATTAAGTCGGGCGAATTAAAAACAGAGGCCGGGAAAATTACATCAGGTCGTTTTTTGCTCAATATGCCTTCAATAAAAGTTTTAGACCTTACAGATGCTGAGACCAACGCGAAGCTAACCGGGCATTTGAATTCCGAAGATTTCTTTTCGACATCTAAATTTCCCGAAGGAATATTTGAGTTGGTTTCTTCAGAACCTATTGCGAATGCAGCCGCGGGCGCACCGAATTATACCATAAAGGGAAACTTAACACTAAAAGGTATTAGTAAGGCAATTAGCTTCCCTGCAATAATCGCTATGAATGGCGAAACGCTCAATGCACAGGCCAGCTTCGACATCGACCGCACCGAATGGGATATTCGCTATGGATCGGGAAAGTTCTTTAAAGACATCGGTGACGCAGCAATTAACGACAATTTCAATATTAAGCTGAATATTGTTGCCAAGGCTTCGTAATCTTTTGATTAATCATTATAAAAGGCTGTTCGGTTGAACGGCCTTTTTTATGGGCTTTTTGGGCGAAAACGCTTTATTCCTGCAGTAAAAAACCAATATCCGTAATTAATTCGTTTACGGATGTTGAATCCGTTCCGTCATAATAACCTCGGATTCGCCCTTTTTTATCAATCAATGCAAAATTCTGGGTGTGGATAAAATCTTCGGTACCACCATCGCCTTCGCGCGCATCCAGCAAATATCCTTTTCGGGCAAGCGCATACAATTCTGGCTTATTACCGGTTAAGAAAATCCACCGCCGTCCATCGGCCCTAAACTTTTCGGCATACCGAAGTAGTTGTGCCGAGGAGTCGGTCTCGGGATCTACCGTATGCGATAAAATCATTACTTCAGGCCGCGCCTTATATACCCGATCGAGCTGTTTCGACATGATTGGGCAGATGCTCTGGCACGTTGTAAAGAAATAGTCGGCAACATATACCTTGCCCTTCACAGCATCATTCGATACCATGTTACCAAATTGATTTATAAGTTTAAATGCTGGAATGGTATGAAATAGCGTATCGATTTTTACCGAACCATCCCGATTCTTCACGGTGTCTAATTGGTGGTTGCCCAAAATTGGAAGTTGTTTGTAAATGCCATGCTTATTTTTTGACTGCAGAAACATCCAAGCAAGTCCAATGAGCAATAGCAGGGGGAGGATAAATGGAAGCAACTTTTTCATGCTGCAAAATTGCAGAATTATTCTTTAATCGATAAGGTATTCGTGCTTCCACAGCGCTCTTATCTCACTACATTTGTGTCATGCAAGCTAGATTATTTTTGGTTGTTGTGGTATTCATAACGGGAATGTTCTCGAGTCTTTTTTCACAGCTCAACGGAACCTACACCATCGGCGGTACATCGCCTAATTATGCCACATTAACAGCAGCAGCCGCTGCATTGAATACTTCAGGCATATCCGGAAATGTAACGTTTAACATTCGCCCGGGCACCTATAACGAACGCATCAACATTCAAAGTGTGCCGGGCAACAATGCCGGCAGAACCATTCTTTTTAAGGCGGAGAACAACGATTCTTCTTCAGTTGTTATTGCCACAACATCGGCCAGCAATGTCGATAATTATGTGGTGAGCGTGCAGAACACACAAAATGTGCAGTTTTCGAGATTAACATTTCGGGGCCCTTCGACGGGTGCTTATGGAATTGTAATTTCGGCATATATCACTCCGGGCTTTAAACTGCAACGCTGTCGTGTTAGTGGAATTACGGCGGCAACGTCAACGACTACCAATCAGGATGTAATTCAGCTCGCCGGAAACAGCACCGGCTACGAAATAAGCAACTGCACCATTCGGGGCGGTTATCGGGGTGTTGGAATTTATGGCGGATCCACCATTCCCGTTAACAATGTCCTCATCAATAATAATCGTTTTTATAAGTCTTCGTCGGCTGGATTTCGGGCACAGTATAGCCACAACCTGCAATTTACGCGCAATGTAGTTGATAGCTGCGGCGCTTCCGGATTTTTAGCTGCGCAGATAGCCTATTGCTCTACGGCTGTTGTTACTCTTAACCGTATTGATCTTGATGGCGGTGGTGGCTTTGGTTTTACCAGTTGTTATTCTACAAATGCTGCGCGAACCAAAGTCAATAATAATTTTGTAACCGTTACTGGAAATGCAGCCGGTTCGGGCGGTATTTATCTGCAAGACGTTCGTTTTGCCGATGTGTATTACAACAGTTTCAACATTCAGGTTTTCGATTCGTACCAAGTATATGCCGCTCAAATTTCGAATGGTGGTACCGGATTGCGCATTCAAAACAACAGCTTTGTAACCACCCCCGGTAATGCCATTGTAAACAACATCGACAGCCAGAATGCCATCGAAATATATAGCTACAACAATTTATTCAACGGCGAACCGCAAATCAATCTTCCGCCCAACAGTGTGAGTCTGAATCCGGGTTACACCAGCAGCAGCGATTTGCATCTCATTCCATCAAACCTAAACGC
>JBKCFX010000160.1:0-6581 GCA_046303595.1 Bacteroidia bacterium | reverse complement strand
CAATTGAAATGCATCGTCGCTTTCGTTAAACACTCAAGCAACTATACCATCGGCGGTAACCAACCCATTATAGCTGTGTATTCGGCAGTACAAAAATCGATATACTGGCAGCTTGAATCTACACAACCGGTGTTTAAGTTAGTCAGCGTATGGCAGATTTCGAGCGCACTCGTATTTGCAGCCACAAACAAGCTGTTGTTGTTCACATTGAGCTGGTTGTTTGTATTAACGGTGCCGTCGCTCATGTAGCTTGTAACAAGCCAGTTATGCTCAAACGATCCTTGTCCATTCGTATACGGCGAACTTACATTCAGATAGGCGTTCGTTGGTTGATAATAATAGGTAAAGGCGGCATCGCACGCCGGTACGGTTGCGTCTGGGATGGTAATTACCTGACATTCATTGGTATTACATCCCGATGCCGTAATCATCAATTGCTGACATACATTGTAGGTAGCGCCGGGCTCCACATAATACGTAGCAATCTCTGTGTTTTGTGTCGGATTGGGTATTCCCGGTCCGGATAACGTCCAGTAATGCAATTCATTCATATACCCTGCAGGAAAATCGGGCGTAAGGGTAAGGCCGTACTGATTGTCTAAAGTATAGGTGAATCCGGCATCGCAGTAAATAAAGGTGTCGCAGGAGCTTGCCGTACAGCCATCACTGAATGTTAATGTAAGGCAGGCTTCGACATAATCGGGCGAATTAAACGTGCTTCCGGCAAAATATGCAGATGGAGTAGCGCTAAAACTTGCCGAGGAGGTTGCTGTGTCGGCTTGGAAAGTGGTTACATACCAAGCATACGATTGAATGTCCGGCACCGTATCGGTATAAAAACGATAGGTATTGCCGTTCATTACAGTCATGTAGATTGGAGCCGAGCACGTTTGAGCACGAGCATTCATCATGCTCAAGATTAAAACGAAGAGAAGAAGCAGATTTTTCATGGCTTTAAAATTTAGTACTTCAAAGGTGAAAAGTATTAAATAATTCGCATTATGAGGTTCGTTCGATTCTTACCCGCTCAAAGTATTTTAACCGTATCAATATTTAATATTTAAAAGACTTTAACGACTTTTCAAGGAACGTATCCAGTAATTTATTTTACCCGAAATTTTCTAAAAATGGATATTCTATCTTCGCAAGGTCGATGAAAAACGTCTTCCGCATCATTTCTTTTTTCAAATTCATTTTGCGTTCAAAAGGCCTGCATCGGGTGCATTCGCCATTTGTCTTTACGCTGTATCAAGACCTCATTCGGAAAGGAAAGCACTATCCCGATTTTGATGGATTGGCAGAAGTTCGTCGGACTTTGTTGCAAAACAAAAGGCGTATTCAGCGCGCAGGCATTGGGGCATCCGCCAAACCGAAGGAAGAAACAATCGCACACATTGCCCATCGTATTTTAAGTTCAAGGCGGTGGTGTGAAGCTTTTTACCGCATTGCCCGCGAAATGAATCCAAATTGTATTGTTGAATTGGGAACGGGCTTGGGCGTGTCGACGCTTTATTGGGCAAAAGCAGCTCCAGCGGCACAGGTGCACACATTCGAAGGCGATGCGGCGCTAGCTGCCTTTTCACGAATCCTTTTCGAGCAGCAAAACGCATCCAATATTGAGATGCACCAAGGCTTGTTTGCCGATACGTTACCTGCATTTTTAGTGTCGAATCCGCGCATCGACATTGCCTTTATCGACGGCGATCATACGTATGAGGCAACACTACACAATTTCAATCTATTGCTTCCTTATTTGCATGAAAACAGCATCGTAATTTTCGACGATATACATTGGAGTAGGGGAATGGAAAGGGCTTGGCAAGAAATTAAAGCAATGCGGCAAGTTCATCAAAGCATTGATTTCTATCGCTTGGGGATGATTTTCTTTCGAAGCGGTCAGGCGCGGCAACAATTTATTTTACGCCAATCGTACTTCGGCATTTGAGAACAATTCATTTTCGCGTACGTTTGATACGTTAAATATGGCACAAGCAGAAACCGTAATCGACATTCGTAACCTGGTGCGTAACTTTAAGCTGGGCAACGAAACCATTAAAGTGTTGCGCTCGGTTGATTTGCAAGTGCAACGCGGCGAATATGTTGCATTGATGGGGCCATCGGGTTCGGGAAAATCGACCTTGATGAATATTCTGGGCTGCCTCGATACACCGACCGAAGGTGAGTATTATTTGAACGGAAGGGAAGTAGCCCGCCTATCCGACAACGAGTTGGCCGAAATCCGTAACAAGGAAATCGGTTTTATTTTTCAGACATTTAATTTATTACCACGCTCAACGGCACTCGATAACGTAATTCTTCCGCTCATTTATGCCGGCTTGAAAAAAGAAGAGCGCGAAAAACAGGCAAAGCGCGCCCTGGATCAGGTAGCACTATCTGATCGCATCATGCACAAGCCAAATGAGTTATCGGGCGGTCAACGCCAGCGTGTGGCCATTGCGCGGGCATTGGTCAATAATCCTTCGATATTGTTAGCCGACGAACCAACCGGGAACCTCGATACGAAAACCTCAATCGAAATCATGGGCTTGTTGCACGACATTCACAAATCGGGCAATACAATCATTATCGTAACCCACGAAGAAGACATTGCCCAGCATGCGCACCGCATTATTCGCCTGCGCGATGGGGTTATCGAATCAGACACGGTAAATCCGAATATCCGCGTCTACCAGAAAAGTTGAATTTATGAAAATATACACACGAACCGGCGATTCCGGAGAGACTGGATTGTTGGGTGGATCGCGTGTTCCAAAGCATCACATCCGCATCGAAAGTTACGGTACACTCGATGAATTGAATTCGTTTTTGGGCTTATTGCGCGACACAGCCGGAACTGCGGCGCATCGTGAAGCAATTATTCGCATACAGGAACAATTGTTTACCATTGGTTCGCATTTGGCGATGGAGCCCGGCAATACACGTTTTGCATTACCCGCATTCGATGCGAACGAGATTACATTTTTGGAACAGGAAATCGATGCGATGACAGCCGAATTGCCCGAGATGCGCAATTTTATCTTGCCGGGCGGATCGCAAGCCGTTTCCGTTTGTCACGTTGCCCGTTGTGTTTGCCGTCGCGCCGAACGATTGGTTGTGCTACTCAGCGAGAGCGAAACGGTAGATGCGATGCTGTTGAAATATTTGAATCGCTTGTCGGATTACCTCTTTGTATTGGCCCGCATGTTGACGAAAGAAACGGGAGCAGAAGAAATTCCTTGGAAAACAAGAAGTTAAAATAAATCAACAAGCGTTTTTCGTATTATTCCTTTTCTATTTTTGCGGAAAATTGGAACCTCATCCAACAAAACACAATGCATACCGTTAATCGATAAAAATAGCACATTATGTACTGGACATTAGAATTGGCTTCGTATCTGGAGGATGCTCCATGGCCAGCAACAAAAGATGAATTGATAGATTTTGCGATACGTTCGGGCGCACCGCTCGAAGTAATTGAGAATTTACAGGAGATTGAAGACGAAGGCGAGGCGTATGAGAGCATTGACGAGATCTGGCCCGATTATCCAACAAAAGACGATTTTTTCTTCAACGAGGACGAGTATTAAATTCATTCCTCGCTAGACTTTGAGCGCAGGCCTGCAAGCTTGCGCTTTTTTTATGTTCCGGCAGAAGATTTATGTGCTTGTATTTCAGTTATATAAAAATACTTGCAAGCTTGCAATTCTTGTGTATGGTGTTTTGGTCCTGCAATTTTGCAACAACCAATTAATGCACTTGCATCATGAAAACGAAATCACAGAAAAGCACCACCCATTACCTATTGTTGTTAGACCGCAGCGGCAGCATGGCCTCTTGCTGGCAATCTACGATGGAATCGTTAGAAGGTCAGCTAATTTCCATTAAAAAACTGGCCGAGCAGCATCCCGATTTGCCTATTCGGGTAACGGTTTCTTTTTTCAACACCACCTTAAAACCATTAATCAAGCAAGCACCGGCCATGGAATTGTTGCCCATTTCATTCGATTCAATCGATCCTGAAGGCGGAACGGCATTGCTCGATGCATTGGGAACAAGTTTGAATGAAATTGATGATCAAATGGAGGATGGCGACGACGCGGTAGCGGTAATTCTTACCGATGGCGAAGAAAATGCCTCACGCATGTATACGCACGAATATGTGGGCGGATTAATCAAACATTTGAAATCGACCGAGCGTTGGAAGTTCAAAATGCTGGGTGCCGATTTCGATTCGTTTTCAAGCATCGGTTCTAAAATTAATCTTACGATTTCTGAAAATTTATTCTTTAAAAAATCGGCGATGAAGGAAACGATGGATGCTGAAATGGCAAGTTTTTCAAGATTAATGGCAGATAAGCAAATTAAATTAGACGAGGATTTTTAATTTCGCTGTACTTGATTATTCAAACACCGCATGATTCGGATTCATCTTATTCGAAGTATTGAAGTTGATAAGGAAACCTTGCAGGGAGTGCAGAATTACCTTGCAGCGTTTCCGGGTGTTCTACAATTTCAAGTACACGAATATGGTTTTCAAATAGGGCGTTATGTCAACTACAATCGTGCTATGGATACTGAAATGCTATCCGATAATTACGTGACAGAAGAAAAATCAGAATCCATATTCTTTCAACCGTATAATAAATCGGAATGGAAGAGCGATGATGCGGATACTCCCATTTGGAATGATTTTTTTGAAGTATGCGAGCATTTTCGCGACTACCGACAAATTCCTCCAAGCGATCATGTGGTTATTCTAAGTGCCAAACGTACAGCTCAAAACTGGCTAATGGCCAGCGATTCTACCCGTCGCAATAACTACTTCATTGCAACAGAAGAATGGAAGCTATACAGTTTTACAGAAATTATCTATCCAATAGCCTATCAATTGGCCACCGGCATTTTGAAAAAATTCATCTTCCAGCACGAGCATGAATACTTGGCTGCGCGGCATCTGCGTCCCATTGGCTGTTTTCTCGACCATTGTCAGCGGCGTAAAGATTTCACCATAAAAATGCGTACTGCCGATGTGTGTGTCGATTGTCAACAGTTGATTCGCGAGCGCAATGTGCCCGAAGAACTCTGTCTTCAAGTTTTTCGGATTATGGAAGGCATCCGAAGTCATATTCTGTTTAAAGAACGTTTTTACCTTACGCAAAATTCGCCGGGTATTAGCATTTGCGATCAGGGCAGGACAATTCGAATCCGCGAAATCGGGAACATCGTTTTGCCCTTGAACCCGCTCGAAAATACCTTGTACCGTTTTTTTCTCAACCATCCCGAAGGCGTTAAACTCAATTACCTGCAAGATTTTCGCTCTGAAATTATGGAACTCTATACATCCAACAAATGTTATGGCAGCCAAGACGAAATCGACGCGCGCATCAACGACTTACTCAGCCCTTCATCCAATTCGGCCAGCGAAAAAATATCGCGCATAAAACGCAAAATCCTAAAACTTGTCGACGAACACATGGCGCAGGATTTACTCATTCAAGGCGCTACAGGTGATGTTAAAAAGATTGGACTGGATCGCTCGAAGGTCGAATATTGCTGATTTTTCAGAAGTGCCAGCCCCTTGGCTTACGCAAATCTGAATAATTCACAACGATAAAGGTCGTAGAGCATACACAATGATCCGCCCCGATATCTACGTAAGACAATCGCCGAGAAAATCGATAGCGTGCGAGCAGGCCGGTTAATCATGAAAATAAACGCTAGGTGAAATAAATAGGCGCAATCTGAATCGGTTTGAAAAATATGAGCGCAAGGGCCAGCTTGGAGAATATTTGAGCAGTATTTTCAAAATTACATTTGCAGGTTCGACAGGTTAATGCCCTTTCGAATCTCTGATTTCAATCTGTGATTCGATAAAAAAACGTAAGGTAGTCGTTCGAAAATCGCACTGCTTCTTGTGGGTTTATTCTTACTTTTGCCGGGATGATAAAATCGATGACCGGCTTCGGTAAGTCACTTGTTTCCTTGGGTGCTAAACAGCTATCCATCGATATACGTGCCCTAAATGGTAAGCAATTCGATTTAAATTTACGCAGTCCCGGCGTGTTGCGCAGTCGTGAGGCTGAAATTCGACAGCAAATTGCAGCTGTGCTAGAACGGGGTAAAATAGATTGCTTCATTGTATTGAAGCAGGCAGAAGGTAATGTTGCGATTAACGAGGAATTGCTTCAAAGGCGCTTCGTTAGAATGAATGCGCTGGCAACAAAGCTGGCAACTAATTCTGAAGGAATTTTACCTGCATTACTTGCTTTGCCGGATGCACTTATAGAGGATGAAGAATTTCTTACGGAGGCCGATTGGATCTTATTTCAAGACGCACTTGCAATAGCCTTGAATGCGGCCGATGGATTTCGACTTCAGGAAGGCGAAGGATTAAAAACCGAACTCATACTCCGTGTCGATAACATTCACAAGAATTTATCTCAGATATCTGTCTTCGATCCGGAGCGAGCCGAAACCATCCGCACAAAATTGCTTCAGAAAATGGAGCAATTAACGGTAGAGTACGATCGTAACCGTTTCGAAGAGGAGCTAATTTATTACATCGAAAAGCTTGATATAAC
>JBKCFX010000159.1:0-1608 GCA_046303595.1 Bacteroidia bacterium | reverse complement strand
CTTCCCTCGATTTAGTGCTTTCGTTCAACCCCAATGCTGGCCAGGCAAGTCATACCGCTTCGGTTCAAATTGCTAGCAACGATGCTGCGAATCCTGAATTTAATTTTACGGTGTATGGAGTTAATGGCAACGTTGCGACAGAGCCTACACAAGCCGTTACAGGCATCCAGTTCCCCATCAATAAATCATATCGAACAAAAGTTGCATTCAGCGGAAATGCCATTGCAACAGATATTCTCGGAGGCTATGTGGTTGTACGCAGCGAGAATGGTGCCGTAGATTCAGCCCCTCAGGATGGAATGGTTTACCAGCGCGGACAAATGATTGGGAACGCAAAAGTTGTTTACAGCGGACGACCAAGCAGCGATAATGTTTCTATAGTACCAAGCTATGTTTTAGCCGGAAAGACATATCACTTTGCTGCATTTCCTTATGCTGGCTCAGGTACGTTTACGAATTACCTGAATACCATCAATTCGGCAAGTGTAACCAGTCCGGCAAGTATGCAGGATCCAGGCGAATACACAGGCATTTCTGCTGCGAATGCTACATTGGTGAGCGATTTATACAACCTCATCAATCCGCATTTTGTGCAGTTTTATTCCAATTATGCGCCAACCATGATTAACTTGTTTACCACTCGCGACACCTTAGCAACAGTGGGAGCAACAACATTTACCCGCGTGGTTGATTGTGTCTATTCGGGCGAAAAGCGTTTGTACAACGAGCCATTCGATTGGACAGCCTATGATTATAGCCGCGAGCATACCTTCCCACACAGTTGGATGCCATCATTTGATAATCAAGATACTCCTGAATATAGCGATTACCATAACCTTTATCCGGCAAAACAAACCAACGTAAATGCGCGCCGTTGCAATTATCCATTGGGCGAAGTGGTAACACCGATGAGCCCGCCGCAGGTTTATTTAGATTGCGAACTTGGGCGCGATGCCAACGGCAATATGGTGTTTGAGCCACGCGACGTGCATAAAGGACGAGCAGCGCGCTCCCTCATGTACATGGCGGTATGCTATTCGGCCGGCAATGAGCTTTTCAGCTTCAACAATCCCATTGGCGAAGTTTGTTTGTCGAATTCCATTACCTATCCACAAGACCAAAATCTGATCAAGAAATGGCATTTCCAATATCCACCTGATGCATTCGACAAATCGCGGAACGATTTCTTGGATTCATTGCAAGAAAACCGTAATCCATTTGTTGACCAGCCTGATTTGGCTTGCTATATCGATTTCGGAACCCTAACACACATAAGCAATCCACCGAATCCTTGTTACGAAGGATCGTCGGGCATCTCAACTGACAATCAAATCAACTTTTCGGTATTCCCGAATCCAACTGAGAATGCAAGCACCTTGAGCTTCTACCTCAATGCGGCAACTGCATATTCAATAGAAGTTGTTGACATGAATGGGAAACTAATTCAAGCCTCAAAACACAAAGCTGTACAAGGTTTGAATCAGCAGAGCATTAATACTACTGATTTGGCTGCCGGCACCTATGTGGTTCGTTTGGTAACCGGTTCAACGGTAAGGCAGCAATTGCTGATAGTGGGAAATTGATAAAGTCAGTTGATTATCATATAAC
>JBKCFX010000158.1:0-3993 GCA_046303595.1 Bacteroidia bacterium | reverse complement strand
TCTTCTGATGGTTCATCACCCAATTTGATAATTAGGCGTTGTTGCCCTTCGACCGGATAAGGATATGATACTGCGCAACGGTCGCAAACTGTTTCAACACTACCTTTGAAGTGAAAATGAAGCGTGAGCATGGTGGGTTGCTTTGTCAGCAATACATCTACAGTAATATTTCCGGCGGGTACAACAGCATTTGGAATAGAAGCGAAAAACTGATCTTCTATCTCAAATTCGAAATGGTGCTCTCCGTCCGAAAGCCCCACGAATTGTATGCTATACTGCTGAAAATAATCTGTTGCCACGATGATTTTCTAAAGGTCGGCAAAGATACAGGATTTTTCTATTGGTATGTATGGATCGTCAAAAAAATAGCAATAGATTTCGTATCCACTCTATTATCCGCCGAATATTCTATATCTTCAATGTGTCATCTAGCAACAATGAACTTTCCGCTGATAATATCGCCCTGGTCGAATGCTCTATAGAGATAAATTCCATTTTCGAACTGATTCAGAGGCATCGTTACAACGCCATTATTTGCTTCTGCCATAGCGATAAGCGATCCCTGAAGTGTAAATAGTTCAATTACCTTTACTGTTTTTGAACTGAACCGAATCATATCGCCGGTTAAATTCAATAACAGCTTTTCTTGCTTACGAAACTCCGTATTAAGCAAAATGCAATTCCCGCTATACAGCGTATCACCATTGAGTTCAAAATAGTTCAATGTAAAATTGCATTCGGGACAACCATTTCGGCAAATCGGTGCATTAAAACCAGAGCTGGGCCCAACCCCTTCAATAAAGAAATTGGCAAGGGGATATTGAGAGGGACTAATTAACCATCTTTTACGGAGCGAATTTCCAATACAAACGCTGTCCTGCGTCAGCAATGATGGACTGCTTTGGCCACAAACAGGAATTAGTACTGCATCAGCAACAGGTGTAAAATCGCTAACTCCAAAATTGTACAGTACAGTTTCCTGATTTGCAACCCTTCGAATGAATTTTCTGTCGAACTCTCTGAGTAACATATTAAAGGAGTTAGACATGCTTGTATCGGTTACCTGATAAGCATTCCCAAGGCTGTCGTATTCGGTTTGATTTAAATAACAGATCACATCGCTATAAATTTTATAATAGCTCGTATCTGCAATAAGCGAATCCCCATCGATATAATATACTGTTGTGCATTGCGAATTTGCTGTGAATCCACTCCAGGTTTGGGTTTGTGTCCATCGAGCTGTGGTATTCAAATATGTTTGTCCGATGGTTTGATTTCGTATAGCTCCCAAAAGCAATAGCACTAGGATAAATAAATTTCTCATTTTCGATAGTAAGATAAAAAACACAACGACACAATATTATTAAAACAAATCATTAATTCATAAGTGCTTGAAAAATCGTGATGAGTGAACTTTCATAACTAGCTATTTAAGAATTGATGGGATTAAAAATCTAGCTAAGCCAAGGTATTGACCAAAAATCGGTGTATATGGTTTTTTAACCTATGCTAATCCAGCTTCAATACCGCCATAAAGGCCTGTTGCGGAATCTCTACCGAACCAACTTGCCGCATCCGTTTCTTTCCTTCTTTCTGTTTTTCGAGGAGTTTACGCTTCCGCGAAATATCGCCGCCATAACATTTGGCAGTTACGTCTTTGCGCATCGCTTTTACGGTTTCGCGGGCAATTACTTTGGCTCCTATTGCAGCTTGGATGGCTATCTCAAATTGTTGACGTGGCAAGAGTTCTTTCAGTTTTTCACAGATTTTCTTGCCAAAATCGTAGGCGTTGTCGCGATGGATGAGTGATGAGAGTGCATCAACCGGCTCTCCATTTAGCATCAAATCGAGTTTGATCAGTTTCGATTCGCGGTAATCTATCATATGATAATCGAACGATGCATATCCGCGTGAAATAGATTTCAGTTTATCGTAAAAATCGAACACAATTTCACCCATCGGCATTTCAAATATGAGTTCAACGCGATCGGTTGTAAGGTAATTTTGGTTAATCAATATGCCTCGTTTCTGGATGCATAATGTCATAATTGACCCGGTGTATTCTGATTTGGTGATAACCTGTGCGCGGATGTAAGGCTCCTCAATGTGATCTAGTTTGCTCGGATCGGGTAAGTCGGTAGGATTGTTAACCACCAATTCTTCTCCGTTGGTTTTGAAGGCACGATACGAAACGTTTGGAACGGTAGTAATAACCGTCATATTGAACTCGCGCTCCAATCGTTCCTGAATGATTTCCATATGCAACATTCCTAGGAAGCCGCAACGGAAACCAAAGCCTAACGCGGCCGAACTTTCGGGCTCAAATGTGAGCGAGGCATCGTTCAATTGAAGCTTTTCCATCGAATACCGAAGTTCTTCATAATCTTCAGTATCTACCGGGAAAATCCCAGCGAAAACCATCGGCTTTACGTCTTCGAACCCTTTGATTTGTTCTTTGCAGGGTTTGTCGACATGGGTAATGGTATCGCCGACTTTTACTTCCCTTGCTTCCTTTATTCCAGAAATCAAATAGCCTACATCACCTGCCTTCACTTCATCGCGTGGTTCCGGTTTAAGGCGCAGCGAACCAATTTCATCTGCAAAGTATTCCGAACCAGTTGCCATAAATTTAACCTTATCGCCTTTTTTAATCGATCCGTTAATCACTCTGAAATACGCGTAGATTCCGCGAAATGAATTGAAAACCGAATCAAAAATCAAGGCCTGCAATTCTCCATCGGGATCGCCTTTGGGAGCCGGAATTCGGTTTACAATCGCTTCCAAAATATCATTCACGCCCATTCCTGTCTTACCCGAAGCTGGAATAATTTCTTCGCGTTTGCAGCCAATCATATCCACAATTTGATCTTTCACCTCTTCGGGCATGGCACCGGGAAGGTCCATCTTGTTTAGAACAGGAATTATTTCAAGATCATGCTCGAGTGCCAGATACAGATTCGATATGGTTTGTGCCTGAATTCCCTGCGCCGCGTCTACAATTAGAAGCGCACCTTCGCAGGCCGCAATTGAACGCGAAACCTCATACGAAAAATCAACGTGTCCCGGCGTGTCGATAAGATTTAAAATATATTTTTCACCATTCAGCAAGTATTCCATTTTGATGGCCTTACTTTTTATCGTGATGCCGCGTTCACGCTCTAGATCCATATCATCGAGCACCTGTGCCTGCGATTCACGTTTCGTAATGGTATTGGTGTATTCGAGCAAACGATCGGCAAGGGTCGATTTGCCGTGATCGATGTGGGCGATAATGCAAAAATTACGGATGTTTTTCATTGCGGCTGCAAAGATAATGAATTAATGATGGGCAATAGGCTAGGGTGGCAGGGTAAAATTAATTTTCAAAAACGCTTAGTCGTCCAAATTGCAGAGCCAATACGTTTAATTGATTCGAGTGTAATCCGATTAATTACCAATCACCAACACTGGCATGAAAAATCATGATTTTAAGGCGCTTAATCTCGTTTAATCAATTTCAAATAATGCACTTGCAAATCGTTTACTTTCAACACAGCAATGTAAATGCCTTGTGGGAGCTTTGAATCGGGAATCCAAACAGCGTGGTATTTTTCGGGCATTAATTGGGCTTCTTCCAAATCTGCTACGAGCGAACCTTGCATATTGAAGACCTGAATGGCAACGCGCGCCCGCCGAAAAACACCGTAATGAAAATCAACACGGGTACCAAATGGATTGGGGGATGCAGAATATAGCATGCCCGTTTCGAGATGTACATCGGGACCATTCGAAACAGCGCCGTTGTTAAGGAAAATATCCCATGTGCCTTCGTATTTTCCTTCCGAGTTTAGCACAATCGGAATGGTTCGCGCCGTGGCATCGTACGTTCCGGTGCTTACAGATGCTGCCGCATCTCCTGGAATGTCGGTATCTCCTTCAAAATACAACTGTGTAATGCGTAAAGAACCTCCAGGAGGCGTTAATCTGAAGTGAATATGCCGCGGACGGTAAGAT
>JBKCFX010000157.1:0-1792 GCA_046303595.1 Bacteroidia bacterium | reverse complement strand
ACCTACTGCCCAAGTTTTCGGCATACTGCACATCGTTGTTTGCCATCCCGGCACCGACACGGGAAATGCAACGAACCGAACCGGCAGCGGCGTCGAGCATTTCGCGATCAAATTTAAAGCGACTGCGAATCACCACTACAGAGTAACGTGGCAATAAACTCTTTACGGCATCACGATCTAATCCTGGCTCATCGCACTGAAAACCAAGCTCCTGAAGCTTATTTTTTAAAGATGGATGTGCTGAATCGGCAAATAAAATCTTCACAAACCAAAGATAATTGTTTCAGCTTTAGACTTTATTTAGTTCGTTTTATCTTCTCAAAAAATATATTTAAACGATTCAATTTAATTTCAGGTTTTCGGCTATTTTAAACTTGATTAAATCTAATTTTGCTTAAGTTGATATTTAAAACTAAATCATGCGTTCCACCATTATTTCCTTGTTTACCCTAACTTTATCATCAATTACATTTGCGCAAACACCACCACATTTTGCCCATATACCAGCTAATGCCGGCATTAACAATACCTATTTCAACGAGTTTGCCTGTAAAAAATTTCAATTTATTTACACACAGGCCGAAATTGCCTCTATGATATCGCCCGTAAGCGGCGCCTTAAACATAGATACGTTGTGGTTTAGGCATGGCGGCGGAGCTGCTCCGTTTACCCAACTTTCCAATTTTCAAATACGGATGGGACACACCACATTAACTGCTCCGGGCCCCATATTCGGTAACAATTTCAACCTTGGCAGTGTACAAACCGTAGTTTCAAGCCCCACATACACGTACACGCCGCTCTTAGGGGCTGCAGGTAATCCAACAAATAACTGGACATTCATTCCATTAGAAACTTCGTTTAATTATAATTTCATTGATAATCTGTGTGTTGAATTTTCATTCTCGGCTTCAAGTAACGTTATAGCAGGAAATTTCGCCGATAATGGCGGTGTTCCAATATCTCAGGTAGCTACATCCAATTCGGCAACAACCGCTACATCCACAGCGGCTCGCCCTATGTTTGGCATCTCTGGATCGGGCAGCGGATCGGGTGGGCCGGTTACATGCAATCCGAATGGGAATTGGTTATTGTTTACCAATTACGATGGTGGCAATCTCGAAATAATCGTTGATGAAGATATTCCGAATTTGTACATCGCAGTTTGTTCTTATGAGGATTGCGCTGTCACGCTAAGCGGTCCTTTTGCTCAAAATGTTGTTCAACTGCGCTATGCCGGTTATCAAGGCAATAATTTGCATTGCAACAATCAAATTACAACAACAACGCTTTCTGCGCCACCCGGTGTGGTAACCGATGTCACTTTTGCACCGGCTTCGGTACTTCCCGATCCAGATGGGAATGGCAGTATCATCTGCGCTTATTCTTGCGGCGATGGTAATCAAGGAGGTTGCAATACGATTGAGCAGGTTGTGGCGTATTTCCAAGCTCAATTTGGTGGTAACTTACGTGGTTTAGAGGTACAATATTGTTGCTGGAGTGAGGAAACACCATATCGCGTGAGCCATGTTTCGGGCAATTGCTGCAACAGCGCCTCAACAGGTGTAGCCACTGTTACCTATCCGTCGGGACCATTTTGCGTGGGCGATGCCGATGTTTCGCCTACCATTACTGGCGATAATTCGGGAACGTTTTATTCGGTGCCCGAAGGACTAAGCATCAATGCAGCCACCGGAACAGTAAACTTAACTACTAGTGTGCCGGGTGCCTATCAAATGGTATATGCCAATCCGGTACACTGCAACGACATTTTAATTAACAATACCTTCAA
>JBKCFX010000156.1:0-1162 GCA_046303595.1 Bacteroidia bacterium | reverse complement strand
ACCAGCCAATTGTTCCGTAACTTGTAAAAACAATATCAAACTCAGCTTCCAAAAGATTGGGCAAGTTGTATAGGTCGCAGCAAATAAAATTTACAGGTGTATTTGTTTCGATTGCCAGTTGGCGGGCGCTTTCAATGGCCTTGTCTGAAAAATCGACTCCTGTAACATGTGCACCAAGCCGGCCCAATGAAATTGAGTCTTGCCCAAAATGACATTGCAAATGTAAAATAGACTTCCCGGTGACATCTCCAAGCAGATTTAATTCAATGTCATTCAATGACGAAATTCCTTTTAAAAATCCATCAAGGTTGTAAAATTTTGAATTTAGGTGAACATCGATCCGGTTGTTCCAGGATTGACGGTTAATTTCAATATAATTTTGCTCCGGATTCAAATTAAAAGGGCTGTGTCTAAATATTGAACCTTTTAGAATATCGCCGTTTGAAAATCCGAATGGCTTGTTTTCCATGCCCTGTACATGCCCGTTGAATTGAAAGGCAAACAGATATTCCCAAAACGATCTACCGCAATAAGTCCACCTTCGCCGCCGCGCGCTACAAGTTTAGAATTCACCACGCGTATGCAGGCTTCTTCGAGACTCAACCCGCCATATTCCATCAAACACGATACATCGTATGCTACCACCGAGCGGATGAAATACTCGCCATGGCCTGTACAACTTACAGCACATGTAGCATTGTTGGCATAGGTTCCGGCGCCAATTAGCGGCGTATCTCCGATGCGCCCGAAGCGTTTGTTGGTCATTCCGCCGGTTGATGTTGCCGCAGCCAGATTTCCATGTACATCCAACGCAACGGCACCTACGGTTCCAAACTTTTTTTCGTTCGGGTCGCCCGAAACAGAATGGTCGAGAAATGTCCCTTCCTCGTGTATTACCTGCATGAGCTGATTGTATCGAAATTCGGAGAAGAAATATTCATCAGGCTTTATTTCAAATCCGTTCAAAGCAGCAAATTCAAGTGCGCCTTTTCCGGCAAGCAATACATGATTCGATTTCTCCATCACAGCGCGCGCCAGCTTAACCGGATTAGCAATTCCACTCACACCTGCAACCGCGCCTGCTTCGAGCGTCTTTCCATCCATAATCGAAGCATCGAGTTCATGCGTTTTCGTATGGGTAAAAACGGCACCACGTCCGGCG
>JBKCFX010000155.1:0-3886 GCA_046303595.1 Bacteroidia bacterium | reverse complement strand
TTCTAACAGGGTTGGCCGTAAGTTTTATCCTTATAGCTGCATTCGCATTCAAAACCGGTGTGTATGAAGTGCGTAAATCGAGTGCCGAAGTCGAACAAGAAGAGGGTGTTTATGTTTTTTACCGCGCAAAACCTGTTGCGGAGTATGAATACCTGGGAACGTACAAAATCGGCATGGTGTGGGACGATAAGCCCCGCCTACTTTTCAGCAAGTTGGTGCGTAAAACCAGAGAGAAATTTCCCAATGCCGATGGAATTATCATCGACAACGATATGGGGAAATGCGATGCCATTAAATTCAAATAATTCTTCATTCATAAACCCTTAAACAAATCACCATGAGAAAACAATTGTTCTTATTGGGTCTCACAGCCCTGACACTTACAAGTTTAAATTCCTGTAAAAAGGAAGGATGTATCGATGCTATTGCCGATAATTTTAATGCCGATGCAGACAAAGACGATGGCTCATGCACCTACAGCGCTTCAGTAAGTTTCTGGTATAATGGAACTACCTCTGCAAATCTGCAACTTGATGACATATCGAGCTTAACATTCTATGTCGATAACCAAGTAATTGGCTCTTATGCTTCTAGCGTATTTTACCCATCGGCTCCGGCATGTGGCCAATCGTCGGTTGTTTCGAAGACGCTCGATTTGGGTAAGTCAAAAACAAAAACGGCCAATTATATGGTAAAGGATGATTTCGGCGATGAAGTTTGGTCGGGCAGTATAACTTTCGATGCTTCGGTTGAGTGCACTACTTATGAACTCACCTATTAATCGATAAGGCAACCAAAACAAACATTCTGTTTTGATTTTAGTGGCGTCGGCTTTATGTAAGTCGGCGCTTTTTTCGTTTTAATTTTAGGATGTACGCGAGCTACTTTGTGCTCAACGTAATAAACGGAATCAGCATCTCCTCCAGCGAAATACCACCGTGTTGGAATGTATTTCGGTAGTAATTCACGTAGTAGTTGTAGTTATTCGGATAGGCAAAGAACTTATCTTCCTTCGCAAATACAAATGCCGAACTCACATGCTGTTTAGGCAGGTAAATGTCGGATGGATTCCGTACTTCGTACACATCGCGCTTTTCGTAATTCAGGTTTTTGCCTTGTTTGTAACGCAGATTTGTATTCGTGTTGCGGTCGCCAATCACTTTGCTGGGTTCGGTAACCCGAATGGTACCATGATCGGTGGTGATGATTAAACGTGCCTTCCGATCGGCAATTTGCTTCAGAATATCGAGCAGTGGCGAATGTTCGAGCCAACTCACGGTAATCGAACGATAAGCTTTTTCATCGTCGGCAAGCTCGCGAATTACTTCCATTTCTGTGCGCGCATGCGAAAGCATATCCACGAAATTATACACAATGGTATTAAACTTATTCCCCATCAAATTCGGAAGATTCTCGGCCAGTTTTTTACCCGATTGGAAATTGGTAATTTTCGTGTACGATGTTTTAATGTCTTTGCCCAAGCGCTTCAATTGCTCTTGCATGAAAAACTCTTCGTGCAGATTCTTTCCGCCTTCATCCTCATCATTCAACCAATAATTCGGATAACGTTTCTCAATTTCTGAAGGCAACAACCCGGCAAAAAACGCATTGCGCGCATATTGCGTAGCCGTTGGTAAAATGGAACAATACAATTCCTCAGTGTCGACTTTGAAATATTCCGAAATAATGGGCTGAATAACCTTCCACTGGTCGTAACGGAGATTGTCGATTAATACCAAAAACGTTGTATCGGCTTTGTCGAGTTCGGGAACGAGTCGATTCTTAAATACGGTATGCGATAAAATCGGGGCATTGCTGTCTTTCCCGTTAAGCCAGTCCTGATAATGATTCGAAATAAATTTGCTGAATTGCGCGTTCGCCTCCGATTTCTGCATACGTAAGATTTCTTCCATGCCCTCCTCTCGGCTGCGTGTCAGTTCCAATTCCCAAAACACAAGCTTCTGGTAAACTTCTTTCCACTCCTGAATCGACAATCGATCGCTCAATGTCATACCAATTTGACGAAATTCCTGCTGGTAGGCCGATGAGGTTTTTTCGCGTATCAGGCGCTTGTTTTCCAGATTTTTCTTCAGCGATAGTAAAATCTGATTCGGATTCACCGGCTTAATCAGGTAATCGGATATCTGCGAACCTATCGCATCTTCCATGATATGCTCTTCTTCCGATTTAGTTATCATAACAACCGGAATCTCATTGCGCAGTTGTTTGATTTTCACCAATGCTTCAAGTCCGCTTAAACCGGGCATATTTTCGTCGAGCAAGATAATATCGAATGGACGTTCTTTTACCATATCGAGTGCATCATCGCCCGAATTGGCGGTATGCACTTCATAGCCTTTTTCCTTTAAAAAAAGGATGTGCGGCTTAAGTAAATCGATTTCGTCATCGGCCCAGAGGATATGTATCTTTTCCATGAATGTTTTTGTCTAATTTGGCGGCTGCAAATTAATCCATACAAACAGGATAAATTGCAAAATATTGTTTGTGAAACTTACGCAGAACAAAAAAAAGCTAATCAACGATCCGGTGTATGGTTTTATAACCATTCCGAACGAATTTATTTTTGATCTGATTGAGCATCCCTGGTTTCAACGTTTGCGTCGAATTCGTCAGCTTGGGCTTACCGATTACGTGTATCCCGGAGCAAACCATAGCCGCTATCACCATGCATTGGGCGCCCTTCATTTGATGCAACTCGCCGTTTCTCATTTGCGCAGCCGGGGCAATGAAATATCTGAAGAGGAAGAAAACGGAGTTTATGCGGCTATTTTGTTACACGACATTGGCCATGGACCATTTTCGCACGCGCTAGAGCATGCCGTTATTCCCGACTGGCCGCACGAGAAATTGTCGCTGCTCATTATGGAACACCTCAATACCGAATTTCGGGGTAAACTGGATGTGTGCATTGCTATTTTTCAGAATACGTATCCGAAGAAATTTCTGCACCAGCTTGTGAGCAGCCAGTTGGATATGGACCGCCTCGATTATTTGAACCGCGATAGTTTTTTTACCGGTGTGGTTGAGGGCGCTGTCGGCTCTGAACGCATCATTAAAATGTTGGATGTAATTGATGACGGAATTGTTGTACAGGAAAAAGGAATATACAGCATCGAAAAGTTTCTCATTGCCCGCAGGCTGATGTATTGGCAGGTGTATTTGCACAAAACAGTGCTTTCGGCCGAAAATCTTCTGGTTGGAACATTGATGCGTGCCCGACATCTAGCCGGTAAAAACCAATCCTTATTTGCATCCACAGCACTTCGATTTTTCCTCACTAAATCCGAAGACATTCAAAATAAAGGCGATAGCCAATCCGAAATACTTAGGCATTTCACAGCCTTGGATGATTATGATATATTTGCGGCGGCGAAAGAATGGATTCATCATGACGATACCATTCTACGTCAACTTAGTTCACGTCTTATACACCGCGATCTCTTGCGCATTCATCTCGATACAGAACCATACACCTCCGACAAGATTGAATACTATCGAAGGCGCTTGTCCAATGCAGGCTTTTCGGATGAGGCTCTTCCCTATTTTGTATTCACGGGTAAAATAACCAACAGTGCGTACAAAGACGATGAAGACAAAATCAATGTGCTTCAAAAGGATGGAAGAATAGCAGGTCTCAACAAAGTTGCCGATCAGTTGCACCTTTCTGTATTGACCCATGCTACACATAAATATTTTCTTTGTTACCCCAAAGAACTCGAAACAACTAATTGATTAGGAATAAAAATGGAATTTACTGCAAGTCAAATTGCTGATTTACTGGGCGGAACCATCGAAGGTGATGCGAATGCGAAGGTAAATCGGCTGGCCAAAATCGAAGAGGGTGAACCCGGATCGCTCACCTTCT
>JBKCFX010000154.1:0-4348 GCA_046303595.1 Bacteroidia bacterium | reverse complement strand
CGCGTGATGTAGTTGAAAGTACAGGCGTTGGATTGGCAATCGTGAAAAAGATTGTAGAAGAGCAAGGGGGCAAAGTATGGGTCGAAAGCGAGAAAGGCAAGGGAGCGAAATTTTGCTTTACTTTACCAAAGCAAGAATTATCGAAAATAGTAGAATCAAACTAAGGTCTCATGAGCGATAAAATGATCAATATCCTTCTCGTAGAAGACGACGAAGTGGATGTAATGAACGTAAAACGCGCTTTCCAGAAAAACAATCTTACCAATCCCCTCTATCATGCAGGCAACGGAATAGAAGCTTTAGCGATGCTGCGCGGTGCAGATGGTCATGCCCCCATTCCGATTCCGCGAATAATTTTGCTCGACCTCAACATGCCACGCATGGGTGGAATCGAATTTCTGCATGAATTGCGAAACGACGATATCCTTAAAAACATTTCGGTTTTTGTGATGACAACCTCGAACGAAGACAAAGACAAAGTGGACGCATACAATTTAAATGTAGCAGGATACATCCTTAAACCTCTGTCGATGGAGAATTTTGTAAGTGCCGTTTCGATTCTGAAAAATTACTGGACATTATGTGAATATCCGGGGTGATATTTTTGAAACCCCAGCCTGATTCCTCCGTATCACAACTGCCTTCTCCAAAAAAGTGGGCAAACACACACAATGAATCAGGATTTAACACTCAAACTATTTTTAGTAGATGACGATGAATTTGATGCGATGGCTTTTGACCGTGCATTGAAGAAATCGGGCATACATTATACGCTTCGTCATTGTAACCAGGCAACAAAAGCCCTCGAAATCATTCAGGAAGATGAATTCGATCTTGTTTTTCTCGATTATCAGATGCCTGGAACCGATGGACTGGCACTGCTAAAGCGATTTAAAAACCTTGGTGTTCTCTCACCGATTGCGATTCTGACATCGCAGGGCGATGAAAAAATTGCAGTCGAAATGATGAAGGCCGGGGCATTTGATTATTTCCCTAAGAATGAATTAACCAGCGAATCGCTTTCAAAAATCATTCGTGCCGGCCTGCGTTTACGTGAAGCCGAGCTGAAAAAACAACAGGCAGAACGTGCGCTCATCGAAAACAATGCAAAGCTCAACGCGATTCTCGAAAGTACCAAAGCCATGGTGTTTTCGGTCGACCGTGACCTGCGGTTCACTGCATTTAACTCTGTTTTCCGCGATACTACCATTGAATTACTGGGAAGCACTCCGGAAATCGGATTTTCAATCATGGAAACCTTTCAATCGCATGAAAATCTGAATTTGCTTATCGCTTCGCTGAAGAAAACACTCGGTGGCGAACACGTGAGCATTACAGAAGAATTCGGAACTCCTGAAGGCATTCACAATTACTACGACTTTATGTTCAGTCCGATAACCGCAACAGATGGCAGTGTTTCGGGTGTTGTGGTTTATGGAAAAGATATCACCGAACGCAAACGAACCGAGTGGGAAATCCTCGAATCGAAACTGGAAGCTGAGCGAACGGCGAAGGCGAAATCAGAATTTCTGAGCAATATGAGTCATGAAATTCGCACCCCGATGAATGCCATCATAGGTCTTTCGGAGCTTTTACTCAAAGAAAATCTTAGCGAGAAACAACTCGAGAATCTGAAGTCAATAAAGTATTCGGCCGATAATCTGCTCGTAATCATCAACGATATCCTCGACTTCTCTAAAATTGAATCGGGTAAAATCGATTTCGAACAAATCAATTTCGATTTGTACTCGAAAGTGCACGAGATTCGTAAAACGTTTGTATTTAAAGCCGAAGAAAAAGGTATCGGACTAAAAATGAACATCGATGAGCGTGTTCCGCAATTTCTCTCAGGTGACCCTTTCCGTTTGAATCAAATTTTACTCAATTTATTGAGTAATGCAATAAAGTTCACCAAAGAAGGTCATGTGAGCCTTGAAATTCAGTTGGTTAAACAAAATAAAGATTCTGTAAGTTTAGAATTTAGTGTGAGCGATACCGGTATCGGGATACCCAAAGATAAACTAGCGCATGTATTTGAATCATACACACAGGCTTATACCGACATTACACGCCGTTTTGGTGGTACCGGTCTTGGTCTCGCAATAACCAAACAACTTGTCGAAATGCAGGGCGGTGTAATATCTCTCAGTTCAGAAGTTGGCAAAGGAACAACATTCAGTTTTGTATTGGAACTTAAAAAAGGTGTGTCTGAATCTTCAGGAGATATTTCAGAAATGGTGGCCGATTTGCTTGAGAAGCGCGATTTTGAAGGTATGCGTGTGTTGCTTGTGGAAGATAACCCGATGAACCAGTTTGTAGCCAATCAGGTGTTGGAGTTGTGGAACATCAAGGTGGATTTTGCCGATGATGGCCTGCAGGCAGTAAATCTTTTGCAGGAAAATGAGTATGCGCTGGTGCTGATGGATTTACAGATGCCGGTGATGAGTGGATATGAAGCCACGGCATTCATTCGCGATCGAACAAACCGAGTGCGCAATCCGGAGATACCGATTATTGCCTTAACGGCCGATGCATTCCCCGAAACACGAAAAAAGGTTATGGAATCGGGCATGAACGATTTCGTTACCAAACCCTTGGAGCAAAACGATTTGTACTCAAAAATTAAGACGCATGCCTTGAAACATGCAACTGTTTAAAGATAGGCAACGCACCGACCTTGAACTTGCGTATTCGGTTACATTATACCGGATTTTTGTTCAAAAAACGCTTAAGCAATAGCCTCTCCTCTTGGCGCTGCAGCTTTAATTTCATCATTTGCAAAGTTGGCATATTGCTCAAAATTACGAATGAATCGCTCTGCCAATTCTGATGCTTTTTGGTCGAAAAGTGCTTTGTTTTCCCAAGCGTTGCGTGGAAACAGCAATTCGCTCGGAACGTCGGGACAAGCAACCGGAGTATGGAGCCCGAAGAATGGCGTTAACTTGTATTCAGCATGATCGAGTTTGCCCTGCAATGCAGCGCTGATCATGGCGCGTGTGTATTTCAATTTTATTCGGCTTCCGATTCCGTATGGTCCACCGCACCAGCCGGTATTTACCAACCAAACATTTACGTTTGTTTCTTTCAATTTTTTACCCAATAATTCGGCATATCGGGTAGGGTGGAGGGGAAGAAATGCCTTGCCAAAACATGCTGAAAAGGTTACCTGTGGCTCTGTAATTCCGACTTCGGTTCCGGCAACTTTCGCGGTATATCCGGAAATAAAATGGTACATCGCTTGTGCAGGCGTTAACTTCGAAATAGGAGGTAAAACACCGAAAGCGTCGGCTGTTAGGAAGAAGATGTTTTTCGGAACACCTCCACGCGACGGTGACATGATGTTATCGATGAGGTAAATTGGGTAAGCAACGCGGGTATTCTCTGTTTTTTCGATATTCGAATAGTCTACATTACGCGTACCTTCGTGGTAATTCGTGTTTTCGAGTAAAGCCCCGAAGCGGATGGCATTGTATATCTGTGGTTCTTTTTCGGCAGTAAGATCGATGCACTTTGCATAGCATCCGCCTTCGAAATTAAAAACTGAATCGGCCGACCAACCATGTTCATCATCGCCAATTAGTCGACGTTCCGGATCGGCCGACAAAGTAGTCTTGCCCGTTCCGCTAAGTCCGAAGAAAACGGCTGTATCCCCATCAATCCCAACATTTGCCGAACAATGCATTGACAAAACGCCATGCTGATGCGGTAATATGTAGTTCAGAACAGAAAATATTCCCTTTTTAATTTCCCCAGTGTACCCGGTTCCGCCTATAAGAATAATCTTTTTGGTGAAGTTGATGATGGAAAAATTATGTTGCCGGGTACCATCAATTTTAGGATCGGCTTTGAAACCGGGGGCATTTACAATGTGCCACTCGGGCATAAATGTGTCCAATTCTGAATCTTCGGGACGAAGAAACAAGTTGTGCGCAAATAAATTCGACCAAGGGAACTCAGTAACAACGCGTATGTTTAAACGGAAATTTGCATCAGCGCAGGCATATGAATCGCGCACGTATCCTTCAGAGCCACTCAGGTAGGCACAAACTCGGTTGTATAACAAATCGAATTTATCGCTTTCGAAACGATTGTTTACATCACCCCACCATACCGAATCTTTGGTGTTTTCGTCGTATACAACGAATTTATCTTTGGGTGAACGGCCTGTAAATTCACCTGTATCAATTGCCAGTGCGCCGGTATCGGTTAAGGTACCGCTGCCATCAAGTAGCGTTGCTTCAGTTAATTCGGCCGGAGTCAAATTCCAGTGCGCTAATCCGATGCCCGAAAGGCCCATGACAGCCAAGGTATCGTGATTACTTTTTCTACCTGTAAAATCCATAATTGG
>JBKCFX010000153.1:0-1266 GCA_046303595.1 Bacteroidia bacterium | reverse complement strand
TCTTTGAGGCGTTGTGATGCTTTGTCCTTTATGTCGTAAAATTGATCGATGCGTGCCTTAGCTTTCGTACCGCGCGCTTTGGGCATGCGGCGCATCCATTCGAGTTCGCGGGTAAAAGTATTGCGGGCTTTTTCTACCTCGCTGTTGAAAGCTAGGCGGGCAGCTTCCTTCTTCTCGAGGTAATATGCGTAATTGCCTTTGTAGCGTTGGATGGATTCGCGGTCGAGTTCGAGAATATCGGTGCAGACTTGATCGAGGAAGTAGCGGTCGTGCGTTACCATGAGGATGCTCACATTGCTACGGCGGAGCCACGATTCGAGCCATTCAATCATGTCGATATCGAGGTGATTGGTAGGCTCATCGAGGATGAGTAAATCGGGTTCGCGAACCAGCAAGGCCGCAAGTGCCACCCGTTTGCGTTGCCCGCCCGAAAGCGTTCCCATTTTTTGGCTAAGGCTGTGAATGTTGAGTCGCCCCAAAATTTCTTTCACCCTTGCTTCGATGTCCCAGGCTTTTAAATCTTCGACCTTACGGATGGCCTCTTCCAATGCAGATCCTTCGGCGTTTTGGTCGAGCAGCATTTCATAGTTCCGGATGGCTTCCATGCGCGGATCGTTCCAGTTGAAAACGGTTTCCTGAATGGTTAATTCGGGATTAAATGCAGGATCTTGATCGAGAAAGGCGGTGCTGATGTCGTTGCGAAAAACCACATCACCCGAATCAGCCACGTCGCGCCCGGCAATGATGCGCAAGAGTGTGGATTTTCCTGCACCGTTTTTGGCAATCAAGGCTGTTTTCTGCCCTTGTTGAAGCCCGAAACTAATTTCTTTAAATAAAATGCGTTCTCCGTAGGATTTGCTGAGTCGGTCGACCTGAAGGTAATTCACGGGGCAAAGGTAGGGCTAAGTTTTGCACGGACCGAAAAATTGGGAAATTGTGTGAATAGCCCACTTTCCATCACCAAGTATTTATCTATTCCTGACTATTCAACCATTGCTCTGCTGTTGAAACAAATTTCTTTGCTCTGCTGAGGCATTCGATAGCATCTTCGGCGCTAACATCGGTGTAAAGATCGTAATCTCCCGTTTGCCTTTTTTGAAAACAGTAGATTATGGATTCTTGCATTTCAGCTTGAAAACAACTCGTTTTAATAAAGTGCAATGAAAATTGCTGAATGGAACCGCTATGAGACTTTACAGTGATTTCTTTGAAAATGAGTAACGCAGTAACAGCATCAAAAATTCCGTAATAGGATCGGTTTATGGA
>JBKCFX010000152.1:0-3378 GCA_046303595.1 Bacteroidia bacterium | reverse complement strand
ATTCCCTGTTTGGAATTTAATGCGATTTACTACTTTTGCAGTCCATCAAAATGTCCGATGGTGTAACTGGCAACACGTCTGATTTTGGTTCAGAAGAGTCTAGGTTCGATCCCTAGTCGGACAACAGAAAGCCCCTTAATTCGGGGCTTTTTTGTTTTTTGTCCTAGGCGGATATGCTTATTAATATGTAATGCTGAAAACTTTACGAACCAATTCCTATAGTTTGCTTCTACTTTCCTATTTTCGTTGCCCGATATCTTTATCATCCGCATTACGGAATCTATGAAATCATACAAACTGCTCAACAATGCCCTGGGTTGGCTTACCTTTTTAATTGCACTTTTTACGTATGGAATGACGGTCGAACCAACGGCTTCGTTCTGGGATTGCGGCGAGTTCATCGCTACGGCCTATAAACTGCAAATTGGTCACCCGCCCGGAGCACCTTTGTTTATGATCATTGGTCGCGTGGCTACGCTCTTTGCCATGGGCGATACCACCAAGGTTGCTTACATGATGAACTTGCTTTCGGCGCTGGCTTCTGCCGGATCGATCCTGTTTTTATTCTGGACCATCACCCATCTTGCTCGTAAAATATTCAAAGCCGAAGAGGGGAATTTCTCAACCGGAAGCCTCATTGCCATTTTTGGAAGCGGTTTGGTTGGTGCATTGGCTTACACGTTCTCAGATACGTTTTGGTTCTCTGCTGTCGAAGGTGAGGTGTACGCATTATCATCTTTCTTCACCGCCATTGTTTTTTGGGCCATGCTCAAATGGGAGGAAGTGGCCGACCAGCCTTATGCCGATCGCTACATCGTACTCATTGCTTACCTCATGGGCTTGTCAATCGGTATTCACTTGTTAAACTTGTTGGCAATTCCTGCATTGGCGTTCATCTATTATTTCCGTCGCTTTAAGGTAAGCCGCGGAGGTGTTATCCTCACGGCTTTAGCCGGAATGCTGCTTTTAGGTTTTGTGCAGTTTGCTTTCATCCCTAAAGTAGTTGGTACTGCAGCGAATTTCGAGTTGCTGTTTACCAATACACTGGGCATGGGCTTCGGTATGGGCGCAATTGCTTACATCCTCGCTCTAATCGTGCTTATCGTTTTATCGATTCGCTTTATCATGCAGGAAAAAGAGTTGCATACGGTGGTAAGTGTCGGATTATTGCTTTTCCTCGTGTCGGGACTTGTGATGGGACTCATCATGGGTGGACTCGTATATTATATGGTGATGGTGCGTAAAAATGCGTTTCGCATGGTGCACACCTTGGTTATGTGCATTACCGTAATGCTGATTGGCTATTCATCTTACGGAATGATCATCATCCGCTCTTCGGCCGATACCCCAATGGATGAAAACAATCCCGAAAACGTATTTACGCTTTTGAGCTACCTGAACCGCGAACAGTATGGAACGCGCCCACTGGTATATGGGCAGTATTACAATGCTCCATTGCATCCCGACAAAAGCAAGCGATACAAACCGGGCAATACGGTTTACGCGCCCGATAAGGAAACAGGAAAGTACATCGTTGTAGCAACGCCGAAAGATACCGAGGAGCCTGTTTACGATCCGGCGTATTGCACCGTATTCCCACGTATGTGGAGCAGCCAGGCGCAGCACGTACGCGGTTATAAATCGTGGGCCAATATTAAAGGCGACCCGAAAAAGAAGCCAAGTTTTGGGCAAAATCTATCCTTCTTCTTTAAATACCAACTGGGCTTCATGTATTTCCGCTATTTCGCATGGAACTTCATCGGCCGTATGAACGATATTCAAGGCCAAGGAAAACCTTCTTATGAAGGCGGATGGAAAAGCGGCATCGGCTTCTTCGACAACGGCCGGCTCGGCAATCAAGAAACCATGCCGGCAAGTTTGGCCGGTAACCGCGCAAATAACAGTTTCTATTTCCTTCCGCTCATTCTCGGACTAATTGGTCTCGGGTTCCAGCTATCTCGCTCCAAGCAAGATTTTTCGGTGGTAACACTCTTCTTCATATTTACGGGAATTGCCATTATCGTCTTTCTGAACCAGTACACCAACGAGCCTCGTGAGCGCGATTATGGTTTTGCCGGTTCGTTCTATGCCTTTTCTATATGGATAGGGTTGGGTGTAGCGGCTATTTATGATGGGTTAAGGATGTTGATTAACAAACAGACAGGTTCAGCTGCTTTGGGTATTGGAGCAGGAGCTGTTAAATCGGAAGGTGCTTTTAAAGAATCTGCCACACCAAAGGGTAATGTGGATCCTAAACTAAGTGCCATTGCTGCACTTGTAACTATCGTATGTTTGGTAGCCGTGCCGGGCATTATGGCTCGCGAAGGTTGGGACGACCACGATCGCTCGAACCGCTACACAGCACGCGATTATGCCATCAATTACCTGCAATCGTGCAAGAAAAACGCAATCCTCTTTACCAACGGCGATAATGACACCTTCCCGCTTTGGTATGTGCAGGAAGTCGAAGGTATTCGTACCGATGTGCGCGTGGTAAACCTCAGTCTCCTCAATACCGACTGGTACATCGATCAAATCAAACGCAAAGCATACGATTCCGATCCGGTTCCGCTCTCGCTTACGCAGGAAAAATACCGACAGGGCAAACGCGATCAGGTGCTGATTATGGAAGAAGTTAAAGGATACACCAATATCAAAGAGATGATGGCGTTCGTTGCCAGCGACGATCAGTCGAAGAAGTATCCTTACGGCGATCGCTATTTTGATTATTTCCCTTCCAATAAATTTTCGATTCCGGTAGATTCGGCTAAGGTCATAGCTAACGGAACTGTTCCGGCCGAACTTGCCGGTTCAATTGCAAAATCGGTCGACTTTACCATCGATCGGAATTATGTGTTGAAAGCCGAATTGATGATTCTTGATTTATTGGCCACCAACAACTGGGAGCGTCCGGTTTACTTTGCCATTACAGTTGGCGACGATAGTTATCTTGGATTGCAGGACTATTTCCAGCTCGAAGGCTTGGCATATCGCCTCATTCCGGTGAAGAGTCCAAGCGTGGGTCGCGGCGACGATTTTGGTCGGGTGAACACGCAGCTCATGTACGATAACATGATGAACAAATTCAAGTGGGGTGGTGTAGATAAGATGAATTTGTATATGGATGAAAACAACATCCGTATGACCATGAACCTTCGCAGCAACTTTGAGCGCTTGGCTTCTAATCTTATTCGCGAGGGCAAAAAAGATATGGCAATTAAGGCAGTCGATAAGTGTTTTGCGATGATGCCTCCGAACAATGTTCCGTACAATTTCTTTGCTGTTCAGCTTTCGGAAGCGTATTACCGTGCCGGTGAGTTTGCAAAGCCCGACAAGATCATGAGCGATTATGCAACGATTTTGCAGAAGGAACTCGAC
>JBKCFX010000151.1:0-8906 GCA_046303595.1 Bacteroidia bacterium | reverse complement strand
CAGTTTCGGAGAAAGCGGAACACCCGAAGAGCTGCTGGTGAAATACAAGCTCGACACGCCAGATATAGTTGCTGCGGCAAAAGCAGTAATCGCAAGGCGTTAGAAATGCATCCGGTCGGCTGAAATAAATTGCATGCAGGAATTCAGCGACAGGGAAATCTTGGATTTGTTTTCGAAAGAAGACACGCGGAATTATGCGTTTAACATGCTGGTGAGGCAATACCAGCAGCGCTTATACTGGCATGTGCGAAAGATGGTTATCGTGCACGACGACGCCGACGATTTGCTGCAAAATGTGTTTATCAAAGCCTACAAAGGATTGTTGACATTTCGTGAAGATTCGAAGATTTTTACCTGGCTATATAAGATTGCCACAAACGAATGCATCACTTTTTTGAACAACAAGAAAAAACGTTTTTTCCTTCCGATTGTTGATGTTGAATCGCAATTGAGTCGTCATTTGGAAAACGATCCGCATCTCAGCAGCGACCGCATTCAGATGAAACTTCAGCAAGCCATTTTAACACTACCCGAAAAGCAACGTTTGGTATTTAACATGAAGTATTTTGATGAAATGAAATACGAGGAGATGTCTGAAATTTTGGGCACATCGGTGGGCGCGCTTAAAGCATCTTACCACCATGCTGTGAAAAAAATTGAAGAATTTATCAAAACCAATTAAAACAAATGGAATGAATTTAATCAAGGCACAGCGATGAACAAAGATCAATTTACATTACCGGAACGCTCCGACAGCCTTCAGCCTTTTGATGCACCGAAGGACTATTTCGATGCATTTCCAAATCGGGTAAGTTATCGCATTCAAGCGGGAACGAAATCCACCAAGCGGTTTGATGTTGATTTCATATTTCGACCAATAGCCATAACGACTATTTTGATGGTTGTTCTGGGTTCAGCCATCCTAACGTTTTATTCGCCCACCACTGATAAAGCACAATCAATTCAATCAGAAGAAACACTGCTAAGTTATGTGGAGCAGGAAGGCATTTTGGATGAACTCAGCGAGGATGAATTGGTTGATCACTTTTTTGAGGAAGGCGTTACTTCTGTTGAAAATGATGAAGATTCTCTTTCGATTGAGATTACGGAAGAATTGGTAAACGACGACTTTATAGATTTCGAAACATATGATGAACTTTAAAAAAAGCGCCATGAAAACAACATTTTTAACCTTTGCATTTTTAACAGTATTCATGGGTATTGGAATTGCACAGCCGGGAAAAGGCGGAAGAGGGAAAGACCGCGGTGCAGTTCGCGAACGGATTAAATCGGAGCGCATTGCATTTATTACCGATCGATTATCGTTAACTACCGAAGAGGCACAGCGATTTTGGCCGGTTTACAACGATTTGCATAAGCAAATGGAAGACATTAAAAAAGAGCAACGCAATGCCCGCAAGAATCTCAGCGATCGTTTGGCATCTATGGCCGACAAAGATGTTGAAAAAGCCATGTCCGATGATCTAGGTCGTCAGCAGCAATTGCTCGATATCCAACGTAAAAGTTTAACAGACCTTTCAAAGATTTTACCGCCGAAGAAAATTGCCATGTTGCTCAAAGCAGAACGCGACTTTAAAATGGAAATGCTTCGAAAGATGAAAGATCGGGGAATACCGCCTCCACCTTCTGAAGATGAGGAATAAGTGAAGGGTATTAAATCGCGTTGAAAATCGCTTCGGCTTGAGGGTTGAAGCGTTTTTTTTTTTTTCATCATAAAAGCAGAATGGTTCACAATATCTTCAATGCGCCATTTACGCTACCTTTGATGCCCTAATCTATTCATCTATGCAGATTAAACACGTTGCTGTAGTTGGTTCGGGTACAATGGGCAGTGGCATTGCCCAGGTAGCTGCAACTGCCGGTTGTTCGGTATTGCTTTACGACACAAATGCTGCGGCATTGAGCAAGGCAGAACAAGGCTTAAAAACAACGCTTGTCAAATTGGTCGAAAAAGGAAAACTCGATGAATCCAAAGCGCAGCAGATTCAGGAGAATATTCGATATACCGGCGACATAAAAGATTTGAATGATTCCGAACTCATTATCGAAGCAATTATTGAGAATCTCGAAGTGAAACGTACCTTGTTCAAAACACTCGAAGGTATCGTTTCGCCCGGATGCATCTTGGCCACCAATACAAGTTCTTTATCGATTGCCTCCATCGCTGCATCGGTTCAGGAGCCGGGCAGAGTTGTGGGCATTCATTTTTTCAATCCGGCTCCATTGATGCAACTGGTCGAAGTGATTCCTGCTGTTCAAACCAGCACCCAAACCCTAGCACATGCGGTAGAAACCATTACTGCATGGAACAAAGTTGTTGCCCTTGCCAAAGATACTCCAGGGTTTATCGTTAACCGTGTTGCACGTCCGTTCTACAGCGAAGCCATTCGTATTTACGAAGAAGGAATCGCCGATTTTGCCACTATCGATCATGCGATGAAATCGGTGTATGGTTTCCGCATGGGGCCATTCGAGCTGATGGATTTTATTGGCAACGATGTGAATTATGCGGTTACCGAATCGGTTTTTACAGCATTTTATTTCGATCCGCGCTACAAACCATCGTTTACGCAGAAACGCCTCACCGAAGCCGGTTATCTTGGACGAAAAACAGGTCGTGGTTATTACGACTACTTGAAGGAATCGCATCTTGAACCTCTTAAAGATGAAGGTTTGTTAAAGCGTATAGCCGATCGCATTTTGGTGATGCTAATCAACGAAGCGGCAGATGCCTGTTACTTCAATGTGGCAAGTGCGAAAGATATTGACCATGCCATGACCAAGGGCGTGAATTATCCCAAAGGACTTCTGGCTTGGGCCGATGAGCTAAGCATTGCAGCCTGTGTTGAGCAGATGGATGCCTTGTATACACTGTATCACGAAGACCGCTATCGCTGCAGCGTATTGTTGCGCAACATGCAGCGCGACGGAAAAACATTTTTTTCTGCATGAACCCGAACGAAATCGTAGCCAAAATGATGGAGCACGATGCATTTAGCCAGTGGCTGGGCATTGAGGTGGAACATGTGGAAGCAGGTATTTGTAGACTTTCGATGCAGATTCGTGCCGAAATGCTAAATGGGTTTGGAATTGCACATGGTGGAATTACCTATTCGCTGGCAGACAGTGCACTGGCATTCGCCTCAAATGCGCATGGCCGACACGCACTTAGCATCGATACATCCATTAACCACATCGAATCTCTTCGTGACGGCGATCGAATATTAGCAACTGCGCGCGAAGACGCATTGAAGAATAAATTTGGATTTTACACGATTGAAATTCACGCGAACGACAAACTTGTAGCGCGTTTTAAGGGCACGGTATACCGAAGCGAGAAGGAGTGGAGTTAGGATATTAAAAACTCAATTGTTGTTACTGTTTTTCATGTATCTTGCTAACATTCAAACGATAAATCAATAAATATGAAATTAATTGTCAGCGTATTTTTGGTTGCGGCGATATCTTTGGGATTGCCGGCATGTAAAAAAGAAGGGTGTACAGATTCGGCTGCTTCCAATTATGATGCAGAGGCTAAGAAAGATGATGGTTCCTGCGTTTATCCTGAGCCGCGTCTCGTATTTGTGTTTGAGTTTGATTCCACGCAGGCACGCTTGAATAATTTTGGCTTACCTGCGGGCTTACCTTCCGGTCATGCCGGCCAAAATCCCAAAATGAACAAGATGAGTGCGCACTACATCGAATTGGCTCCCGGCGCATTTACGGCACTCGGAAGTGGTGCGGTAGTGTTTCATGCAGCCGAGACAAATGCAGGCGGCGAAACTGCGATTGATTTCTCAAAAGCAAATGCAGTGGGTAACAATGAGGAGTTTTTCTCCATTCCTATAAAAGATATAGCTGTCGGTGAGTATGAATATCTGCGCGTTTCACTGGCATATCAAAACTACGACATCACATTTCACCTCGATTCGGTTTATACAGTGCCCGGAATTGGCGATGTTTCTATTGTGCAGGATTTTACCGCCACAGTGGCAAGTTTTGTAGGATACAACACCTACATTACAAATTATGTGATAAAAAATCAGAACATAAGTGTAAATGCCAATAAGAAACAAGGGTACTGGGGCTTCGAAACCAGTGGGAATATTACAGCACTCGGCAATTATCCGTTTTCTTACTTCGATACGGGATCTGCACCGGCCGGAGCTACTACGGTTGTAAATCCGCTGAGTACAAGTTCTCCGATTCCTGCCGGTTCCTGCGTGGTTACGGGTGCCTTTGCTGGCGGTAAGCTTAAAATTACCGGAAACGAAACCAAGGATATCGTTGTGCGTGTATCGCTTTCGACCAATAAAAGCTTTGAATGGATTGATGGCAACGGCAATTCTAAATTTGAGCCAACAAAAGGAGAGCAAATCGTTGATATGGGTTTGAGGGGCGTAATACCCTATGTTATAGAATAGAATTTTACTGCGCGTTTTCCGGGTTGGGTTTTAATTGTTTGTTCGGGAAGTGTGAAAAATTCATCCATTAAATTTCTAGAAAACGATTTACCTTCGCCCAAAATTCAACACCATGAAATTTATTGCCGAAATCGATGTTATGCCGCATAAAGCTTTGTTAGATCCGCAGGGAAAAGCAGTAGGAAGCAGTATGCCCCGCTTGGGACTTTCGGCCATCGCTCAGGTGCGCATCGGCAAACACATTCAATTGGAGCTAGAGGCAAGTGCTGAAAATGAAGCCCGTGAAATGGTCGAAAAAGCTTGCAAGAACCTACTTGCTAATCCAATAATGGAGGGCTATTCGTATACCATTAAGCCAATGTAGGCATTCCGTATTCTTCATTTGATGCGCATAAGAACCAACCTGTTCGCACTTTTAATGACAGGGCTATTTTATAATTCTATGTTGGCGCAGTCTGATTTTTTAGCGCAGCAAAAGAAACACGAACGCGTTAGAAAGGCAATAGAAGACAAGCAGGTAAACATTGAAAAGAAGTTGAATTCGTTTGGGATGCAACTCAGCACTGTGCAGGTTCTTTTTGTGGCGTTCAAAGACATTTCACGACTCGATTTGTATTGTAGGAACCATCGTGATGAAGAGTTCCGATTGATTCATTCCTATCCGGTATGTGCGACATCCGGCGACCTTGGACCGAAAAGAAAAGAGGGCGATGGGCAAGTACCGGAAGGATTTTATTTTATTAATCGCTTCAATCCTGTGAGCAACTTTTATTTATCGCTTGGGCTAAACTATCCGAACGCATCAGATAAGTTAAAAAGCACACATCCAAGGCTCGGAGGTGATATTTTTATTCATGGCAGTTGCGTTACGATTGGTTGTTTACCGATGAGCGATGATTTAATAAAGGAAATTTACCTGTATGCAATTCATGCGAGGCATAACGGACAAGAACGCATACCGGTGTATATTTTCCCCTTTGAGATGACGGATCAGAATATGATGAAATACCGTGAGAAATTCGGCAACGATGCTAAGTTGCTGAATTTTTGGGAGAATCTGAAACCCGGGTATGACGCATTTATGCAGAAAAAAAAGGAGCTTAAATTTGGCCTTACCGCGAAAGGTGATTACAGCTATTAAATGGCGGTTTCGGTATTGGCCGCGTTGTCTTTGTTTCCTCTAATCGAGCTTGCCAGCGAAAGCATAACATAGAGTACGATACAAGCTGTTAAGCCGGCTATACCCATGTATACCATAATGCCTGTACAAAGCGCTAAAAAAATGTAACGCATCTCATTTCCAATCCAATTTGGATGCTTCATTTTAAATGAGAACATCGGCAGAGGCGATAGCAGCAACAATGAAAAAATTACCGTAAGAAAAACAACGATTAGTGGATTTGCCAGAAGGTGCAGGCTTCCGTTTTCAATTCCTACGACCAGTCCGCACCAAAATAGTGCGTTTGCCGGCGTGGCCAAACCAATAAACGAATCGGTTTGTCGGGTGTCGTGGTTAAATTTCGCAAGTCGATAGGCCGAAAGTGCAGGCATTAAAAAGGCAATGTACGAAAGCGAGTTCAGCGCGTCGGCTTGTTCAAATCCCCAAATCCACATCGAATCAAGCAACGTGTCGTTTTGCATGCGGATGAGTTCCATGGCCAGAAACCCGGGCAAAACGCCGAAGCTTACAACATCGGCCAATGAATCCAAGTCCTTGCCATGCACATTGTTCACACCGAGTGTGCGCGCAGCAAGTCCATCGAGAAAGTCGAACACGGCAGCCAATAGAATAAAAATGGCCGCATAGCTAAGTTCTTCTTCAAAGATGAGCCGTAGTGCGATGCATCCGCTTACCAGATTGGCAAGTGTAAATAAATCAGGTATTTTGCGCCTTAGCATCTTGTAGTCCGCTTGGATTATATTCCCGCGTTGGGTTGTAAATCTTCCGCAAACGTACAAATTTCTTTTCGAGGTATTCGTGACTCAGCGAGGCAATTATTAGCGTTGCAATTAAGGCAATAAGCGGACGGTAAACCAGTGCTGCAGCTTCGGTTTCGGTATCCAACATGAAGTTAACTGCTAAAAAAGACAAAATGATTCCAACCGGCATGTACACATACAGGCTTAAAACGATCTTTCCGGGGAAATTCATAAACTTCATTTTGGCCGCTTTCAAAATGGAGTTGGAATTGAAATTTTGTTCGAAGATGAAATAGCCCAGTGTAAAGGATATGGCAATTTTCTCGACGATTTGAAATACGTGTTCGGGCAAGGCTAACTGCGTGCTAATTCTATTTTTAAACAAGATGAATAGCATGAAGCCTAAATAGGTGAAGCCAATTGTTCGGCGGGTATGCTCCTTTAGTTTGTCGTAGTTGGGATATTTGAAAAAACTGATGTAAGCGAGGTATGATCCGGTAGCCAGTTCTGGAAAGAAATTCAGTACGAAGAATGATTTTGAAGGATAATCAGGTACAAGAAGCTGGAATACGATATAGGCGGCGAACAGAATTCCAAACAAGGTTGTTTCGCGTCGCCTGAACGAACGCATTAAAAAGGGCCAGAATAAAATGAATAAAATATATGCCTCTATCGACCAAAGGTTGTTGCTCAATTCGCGGTATGGATTGCCGCTTTCGATTGAAGTGAAATGCGACGAAAATGAAAGATAGCGCCAAAGGGGAAGTTCTTCGCCTGTTGGTTTGGGGATTGGTGAATTCACTTTCGGCATGAGCCAAAATGCAAGAACAAGTGCAATGGCGATTAAGGGGATAACTACGATTAACCGCCGCATATAAAATCGTAAAACATTCATTTTTTTATAGATGAAACGCTCCTCGAAAATACTCCAGGTGTTAAGAAATCCTGTTAGCACAAAAATGAGGCTGTATGCAACCGAATTTAAGGAGCTTAGAAGTTTAGAAACATCCGAAAAAAGTGCGGCTACTCTAATTTGCGGATCAAAGCTGATGGCTGCGTGTGCGAAAAATATAGCCAGAAAGGCTATAAATCGCAAGGCGTTAACATTATCGAAATTTGATTTCTTAATAAGTCTTTTCACTTTTTATACGATGAATGAAAGGTTTGAATGATTATTTTTATGATTAACTTATCGACCGTTGATTGTTGAACAGATTTTAATCTTTATTGTTTTACTCCTGCCTATTTGCGTAATTTTAGAACGACCAACTTATAAAAACGTTTCAAACCATAAAAACACAGAATGAGAATTTATAAACATCTCTCTTACATCGCTTGTTTTTGTCTTGCTCAGCATGCTGTAGCGCAGAATGTCGTTAAGTATAGCAACGAATTTCTAAGCATTGGAGTTGGAGCCAGGGCCTTGGGCATGTCGGGAGCGCAGGTTTCAATTGTTGATGATGTAACTTCCGGCTTTTGGAATCCGGCCGGATTGGCCGCGATGAGCGATAAGACGCAAGTGGCTCTGATGCATTCAGAATACTTTGCAGGCATCGCCAAGTTCGATTATGGTGCGTTCGCAACACGCATCGACGATCGCACTGCTGCAGGTGTTTCGGTGGTTCGATTTGGGATAGACGATATTCCGGACACTTCTGAATTAATTGATGCAAATGGGAATATCAATTATGATCGCGTTACATCTTTTTCGGCGGCTGATCTCGCGGTGTTGTTATCCATAGCACGCAAATCAAAAAAAGCGGGTCTTTCATATGGCGCGAGCATTAAAGTGGTAAACCGCCGCATTGGCGATTTTGCAAAAGCCTGGGGTTTTGGTATTGATGCCGGAGTGCGTTACCAGAAGAAATCTCTTACGCTTGCTGCATCTGCAAAAGATATTACCACCACCTTCAATGCCTGGTCGTTTAATCTTTCGCCAAGCCAAATCGACGCATTTAATGCAACAGGAAATGTCATTCCGGTAAACTCAAACGAAATCACCATGCCTTCGCTTACGCTTGGTGTAGCCAATAAATTCAATCTCGGCAAGAAATTTACCGTGTTGCCAACGCTCGATTTGATTACCACATTCGATGGAATGCGCAATACCGTAATTCGCAACTCGGGCTGGTCCATGAATCCTGCAGTAGGAATTGAAGCCGGATTTAAAAACCTGATTTTTCTGAGGGGTGGAATCGGCAATTTTCAGTCGTTGCAGAAAGCCGATTTAACGGGGCGCGAAATGACCTATCAACCCAACATTGGACTTGGACTGCGACTCGGGCCGGTGAACATCGATTATGCCTTTAGCGACATCGGCGATCGCAGTACGGCTCTGTATTCGCATGTTTTTTCGCTGCAGTTTAACCTGAAGCCCAAAGCGGTTACAGCGTCATCACCTGAAAATAAATCAAACCCTTAATACCGGTCGCGATGAAACGAATTCTATGTTTGCTGTGCTTGTGCGTTGTAGTTGGGAAGAGTTCTTTTGCTCAGGAATTTGGAAATGAATGGATAAATTATAGTCAGAAGTATTATAAG
>JBKCFX010000150.1:0-6414 GCA_046303595.1 Bacteroidia bacterium | reverse complement strand
GTTCTATTCATACGGCGATGCGATGCTGATTTTATAAGGTGAACCGACATTTTATTGTTGTAGCAGGTGGTAGCGGAACGCGGATGAATGCTGCGCTACCGAAACAATTTCTCTTGCTCAATGGTAAACCGGTTTTAATGCATACCTTGAATGCCTTGCATACGGCTGTTCCAGATGCCTCAATCGTTTTGGTATTGCCCCAATCGCATTTCGAAACTTGGGAAGAACTATGCTCCAAACATTCATTCCAATTGAAACACGAAAAAGTTGCCGGAGGAACTACACGTTTTCATTCGGTTAAAAATGGACTAGCAACATTGTCTTCGGGGCTTGTTGCTGTTCACGATGGTGTTCGTCCACTTGTTTCGGTGGCTACCATCAAACGAACATTCGAAGCAGCTGAAAAATCAGGTGCAGCGGTGCCCGTTATTGATGTAAACGAATCGGTTAGAAGCATTGACGATTCGGGGAACAAAGCGTTAAACAGGGCCTTAATTAAGTTGGTGCAGACACCGCAGTGTTTTCAATATAACTTAATGCGGCTGGCTTTTGAACAAACTTATTCCGATCGTTTTACGGATTGCGCTTCGGTAATCGAAACAAATGGCACCAAAATAACGCTCGTCGAAGGCAATGAGGAGAATATTAAAATAACCCGCCCACAGGATCTGGCTTTGGCAGACTGGTATTTAGCAAATCAACATTATTTACAATAAACTGATGAAAACCAATGTGCTCATTTTAGGTTCGGGTGGAAGAGAACACGCCTTTGCATGGAAGATTGCCCAGAGTCCTAAGCTAGGTAAGTTGTTCATTGCTCCGGGAAATGCAGGAACAATGCTATGCGGAGAAAACGTTGCACTCGACATTCTAGATTTTAAAGCGATTCAAAACTTCGTCCTCGAAAACGCGATTGATTTAGTGGTTGTTGGGCCCGAAGAGCCTCTGGTTAAAGGAATACGAGACTTTTTTGAAGCCGAACCGGCATTGCAACAGGTGCGCATTGTTGGCCCAAGAAAAGCCGGAGCTCAGCTCGAAGGCTCTAAAGATTTTGCAAAGAAATTCATGGCGCGGCATGGTATTCCAACTGCTGCCTATAAAAGTTTTTCCCAAAAAGAGCTGGAAGAAGGCCTACGTTTTTTGGAACAGATGCCAGGGCCTTACGTGTTAAAAGCTTCTGGGCTTGCGGCAGGGAAAGGTGTTGTGATTCTAGAACAGCTTGAAGATGCTAAGTTGGAATTGCGAGAAATGTTAAGCGGAAAGTTTGGTGCTGCAGGCGACACTGTCGTTGTGGAAGCTTTTCTCAAAGGTGTTGAATGCTCGGTATTTGTGCTTACCGATGGCCGCGATTATTTTATTCTACCGGAAGCAAAAGACCATAAACGCATTGGAGAAGGCGATACCGGTTTAAATACAGGGGGCATGGGTGCATTTTCGCCAGTTCCATTTTGCGATAGCGAATTTATGACGAAGGTGAGGGAACGAATTATTGCGCCAACCATAAACGGTTTGCAGTCGGAGGGTATCCCATACACAGGCTTTATTTTTTTCGGCTTGATAAATGTGGATGGAAATCCATTTGTGATTGAATACAATTGCCGCATGGGCGATCCCGAGACCGAAGTTGTGCTTCCCCGCTTGGAGAATGATTTGCTGGATGTATTTGACGCTCTGTTTAGCGGGAAACTTGCAGAGATTTCGCCGCAGTTTTCAAAACAGGCTACAGCAACCGTGGTGGTTGTATCGGGCGGATATCCGGAAGCCTACGAAAAAGGGAAAGTCATTCATGGACTTGATAAAGTTGACGCTGGGCTTGTTTTTCATGCCGGAACGCAAATACGCGATGGAGCAATAGTTACATCGGGCGGACGCGTACTTGCCTTTACCGGTAAGGAGGATCGTTTAGAGCAGGCTGTATCGATCGCGTATGTGCAAATCGACCAGATCTGTTATGAGGGGATTTATTACCGAAAAGATATTGCCCGCTAAACGAGGTCTATTATCCTAACCGCAACAAACGTTTCCAAAGCGGTTTTTCGGGTGCTCCATATGAATAGGAATAGCCGTAAGGGTAACCATAGCTTGCCGATTTTGGAGCATCATTGAGAATAAATGCCATATTTGGAAGTTTCTTCTCCCGATAAAATCCTTCAGGAATATGTAAAGTACGTTTATCTGTATGTCCGGCGCGAATAAGGTAAATAACAGCATCGGCATGTTTTGCCGCCAGAAGCGTATCGGTTACAAGCCCGGAAGGTGCTGTATCGACAATGATATACTCATATTTAGACTTTAATTCCTGAAAAACCTCACCTACCCGTTCAGACATAAGCAACTCAGCTGGATTTGGAGGAATATCGCCGGCAGGTAGAACAAAAAGGTTATCATAACCCTCCATTGGAAAAATAAAGTCATCAATCATGCTTTGACTTTCAATTAGATGATTCGTAAGCCCTTTGCGATGAGGTAGGCCGAGGTAATCGAGCAACTTCTGCCTTCGTAAATCGAGACCGACCAAAAGTACCTTTTTGTCGGATGCAGCAAAGATTGCTGCCAGGTTTATGGCAACAAAGGTTTTGCCTTCACGAGCCAGCGAAGACGTAATGAACAGCATTTGGCCAGAAGTTTTGCTGTTGTTGAGCATGAAAGCAATATTGGTTCGAACTGAACGGAAAGCCTCTGAAGATGCGGACTTATCATTGACCTTGACTACCAATTTTGTGCTGCCTTTAACAGACGGCAACTCACCTAAATAAGGAATATTTGATTTACTCAATTCGTCCTTGCTTCGAACGCGCGTATTGAATAAATCGAGTAAATATATAATCAACAATGGAAGCAGGATTCCTAGCGCTAAAGCAACCGTAAAATAAAACTTCTTATTAGGCGAAACAATTGAACCAGAACTATATGCAGAATCGATAACCTTTGCATTTGAAACAGTAACAGCAAGGGCAATTGCGGTTTCCTCACGCTTCTGAAGCAAATACAAATAGAGCGACTCCTTGATTTGTTGTTGGCGCTGAATTTCCCGAAATTCTCGTTCCTGTTTAGGGACAGTTGAAATCTTCCGGTTCAGCGATTGCTCGTGCTTTCCAAGTTCAGCAATTTTTAATTCGTGCGTTGTAATAAGGTTAGACAATGCCGCCTTAATACTTTGACGGAGACTAACGATTTGATCTTCCAGTGATACAACAAGTGGATTCGTTGAAGTACTGCTCTTTTGGATACGGTTTCGGTTTAAAACATTTTTATTGTGTGAATCTATCATATTCACAATAGAAACATCAGTTAATCCAAGGTTCGAGGGGAGTAATTCGTATGTATTTTTCGAGCTGAGCAGGTAATTGTATACATACTTGCTAACCTGGAGTTGAATATTGGTCTGGATGAGTTCTTTTTCAAGCTCTGACTCACTTTTCAAGTAAATTTCGGCCTCAGACGGAATATCAACAAGATTAAATCTGGTTTTATAATTTTCAGCCAAACCTTCAACATCCGATAACTCGTTGGTAATATATTTTATGCGCTCATTAATAAACTCTGATGTATTTATACTTACCTGATTTTTATCTTCAATGGCATCTTCACGGTATTGCCTAATCAGCGAGTTCAATACATCCGTTGCCTTTTTCCGAACAGGGTCACGCATCGAAATGCGGATAACATTTGATTTCGAATTAACCGGCTCTACTTTTAACTTTACTGAATAAGCAGAGGCTGCATTGCTTACGGGTTGTATATAAACACTAATTTTTTCGTCTCTGTAAGGATTTTTGAGGTCATTTGGAAGAATACTAAAATTACCAAATCCAAGGTTAAGCATTTTTCCGTATGCATATTTAGATTTGATACCACCTGAGCTAACTTCAAACTCAGCATCATTGATTCGTTTATACTCAAAAAATGCTGTCTTACTGGTAAAACTTGTGTCATCGGCACTAAATCGAAGTTCTACAGGTGAAGCCGAATAAAGTTCCAAATCAAGCGGTTCCCGTGCAACAATAAAGGAAATATTGAGTTTTAAATCCTCTACTACACGCTTCATAAGCGAACGAGATTTCAATATTTCTATCTCATTCTCTAAACTATTTTTTGTGCCTGCAATTCCTAAATCCTGAAATGCAGAAATCTCATCGAGTCGCTTTCCTTTAGAATCATCTTTGATTAGGAGAGTAGCTGCAGCTTCATACTGCGGCGACGTATATTTCAGATAATAATTACAGGATACTAAAGCAATAATAACTCCGGCTAAAATCCAAGGCCAGCGAATCAGATATTTCCATACCACCTCCTTTAGATTAATCTCCTGTCTTTCTGAATATTGCTCGAACTCGTATTTTGGGCTTTGATTATCCACTATTTTAGAACCAGGGTAATTGAAGTTAAAACAAGTGAGAATACTGAAATAATTACACCAAGCCGGTTGTTAATGGCACTTGAATTCCTCAATGCGCGATTCGGCTCAACATAAATAAGATCACCCTGTTGCAAGTAGTACAATTCGGATGATTTAAATAATTCGTTTTGAGTAATGTCGATACGATATGTTTGCTTTTTGCCTGAAACAGTTCGAATGAGAAGTAAATTAGTACGCTTCCCCGTTATATTCAAATCGCCGGCAAGTCCTAGTGCTTCCGGGAACGAAATGCGCTCGTTGGGTATCAGAAAAGTTCCGGGATTACGCACATCGCCTAATATAGTGACTTTAAAATTTAAGACGCGAATAGATACCGCTGGATTTTGTAAATAAGCTTTGAGATTATCCTCCAATAATTTAATCGCATCAATTCTAGAAAGCCCACCTATTTTAACAGAACCAATAACGGGGAACTTAATGGTTCCGTCTGATTCTATAAGATAACCTATGCTACTCGCTATTCCGTTGGTATAGCCCGATACTTGATTGGTGCTCTGATTAGGACTTTGATTAAAAGGGGTTGCCAATTCGGCATCGCTAGCAGAAACAACAATAGAGACAAGATCACCCGCTCTCAACGTTAAATTAAACTCTGGTACAGTTTCGCTGATATCTCGTTGAAAGTACACCGATGTTTTGCGCGGGACACATCCAATCAAGAGAAAAGAGAGTACGAATAAGCTAAATGCAACTTTTAAAGACTTTACACAATATTTTACAGATGTCATATAATCCGCAAAGTTAATCATCCTGTTGAATATGAGCTTAAGCGCTTCTTTTTTTACGAAATACAATAACATAAATCGCTTTGAATAAATACCGCATGTCTGTGGTATTCGGCCTTCTTAGTTTCTCTTCAAGATAAATCCGCTCAGCTTGCTGAACACTCTGAACATCAGATTCTCTATTTAGTGCTACATATGGAGGAATGCAACCGGGCTTTTGAGATAAGCGCAAAATTCTCAAGTCATCAGGAATATCCTGTAAATAACGTTCACTCACAGGACGAATTCCGACAAGCTTCATCTCACCTTTTAGGATATTCAGCACTTGAGGCAATTCATCGAGCCAGTAACGCCGAAGGAATTTTCCCCAAGGCGTTAGCCTAAAATCGTTGGCCGGTTTGCCGCTTTGTGCATAACCATTACGATTCAGAACGTAATCCTGTAAATACTCTGAATATGGATGCATTGTTCTGAATTTGTATACGTTAATTATTTTCCCATTCTTACCGATTCGCGGCATTTTAAAAATAGGACCATAGCTTGGCTTCATATCGAAAATGGGCTTACCCGATTTCTTTACAATAAAATAAATCCGACGGTTTATTTCATTGTATTCAACTATTTCAAAGCCACAGCATACAAGCCGACCCAACACTTCTGCTTTTGATAGTAAGCGATTTCGTCCGCGGGTAAATGCGAAATATATCTTTTTAAATCCCCATAATTTTGGAAATACTCTGTGGAATATAAATTCAACCAGGCTGTAAAGAGTCCTAAAAAATGGGACTCTTCCCATCCAATGTCTACGCCTTTTTGCCGTGAATGTCTCAAAACAACCCACATAAAGGCTACCCATTTCAAGTTGATGATTAACCGCCTCAAAGAATTTATTGATGTATCGAATATTATTGACTTTACTAAAGTTAACTACCGATGAAACCTTCTTTCCATGGTTCAATAAATTAAATGGGTTTGTAGTTGATAAGACTAGCGTATTTTCAGCTTCAAGGTTAACAAATCCTGCAACATAGGTATGGGCGTTGGCACCGGCTTTCTGAATTATTTCATTTTTCATTAATAGCTATTTTTAACCTATTTTATTTGAGGAAGGCATTCTTTGTTTTATACTCATACCCGTCCAAAACGTTTTCTGTCTGAAAATAGTTTCCCGATTTGGTGCGGAATTCCGCATCAAAAATAGCAGTTTTAAAAATTAATCCCCCCTTGTTTTAGAAAAGGGAAAGCTGTAATTCCAATTTATCGATTTCG
>JBKCFX010000149.1:0-2739 GCA_046303595.1 Bacteroidia bacterium | reverse complement strand
GTTGATTATTTTTCAACACCGGCAAATTGCTTGATAATTGAGCGTTTGAAAGCGGCCGGGCTGCAATTCGCGATCGATGCAGCGGCCTACAGGCCTAAATCGGATCGCTTGTTAGGAAAAAGCTTTGTCGTATCAGGGGTTTTTAGCTTATTTTCGCGCGACGAATTGAAGAAGAAGATAGAGGAAAACGGCGGTAAAGTTCTTTCGGGTGTTAGCGGAGCCACCACGTACCTTGTGGCAGGCGAAAATATGGGTCCCGAAAAGCTTAAAAAAGCCGAAAAACTTGGTGTTCCGATTATCTCTGAATCTCAGTTTGCCGAAATGATTGAAGAAGCATGATTGAAAAACTGAAACACAATCTGGCACATTACCAGCTTCGCCGTGAAGCCCTTCAACTGGTGCGGCAGAAGAAAGATCCTAACATTCACCGAAACGCAAGCATTGGAATTCTTTACAATGCTACCGAGCGCGAAACGTTTGACGTTGTACGCGAATTTTACCGCGATCTGCGCAGCAACGGAAATTCGCCTGTTTCGCTGGGCTACATCGAATTTAAGGAGGTTACTTTTCATCCTTTGGCGCGACCGGAGAGCGATTATTTCTTTAAACATCAACTCAACTGGATGCTGAAGCCATCGGGTACCGTTGTCGAAAACTTCATCAACGAACCCTTCGATATTCTTATCAATTTAACGCTCAACGATTTTTATCCAATCGACTACATCGCCGCATTATCGCGGGCAGGCGTTAAAATTGGTCGTCTAGAAAGTGCTGTGTCGTTTTGCTACGACATGAGTTTCCAGAATGGCGAAAATCCCGATTTGAAATCGTTCGCTTACACCATCATTCATTACCTCAGCAACATCAACAATGACGCACAGCAAGTTCAGCGGGACCGGAGTAGCCATTATCACGCCGTTTGATCCGCAGGGGAAACCCGATCACACAGCCATGCGCCATCTTGTTGGGCATTTGGCAGAAAATGGTGTGGATGTGATTGTGGTGTTGGGAACTACCGGAGAATCGGTTACGCTCTCGGAAACGGAGAAAAAAGAAGTCATTGATACGGTTATCGATTCCAACTCAGGTCGCTGCACCATTATGGTGGGAATTGGAGGCAACAACACCGCGGCGCTTGAGCAAAAGATTGCCGAAACAGATTTCAGCGGAATTGACGGAATTCTATCGGTTTCGCCGTATTACAACAAACCGGTTCAGGCAGGAATTGTGCGGCATTACGAAGTGCTTGCTTCGGCATCGCCCGTTCCCATGATGCTCTACAATGTGCCCGGTCGCACCGGTTCGAACATGAGCATCGATACTACACTCACCATTGCTTCGAATTGCAAAAATGTGGTAGGAATCAAGGAAGCATCTGGCAAGATGGAGCAAATTATGACCATCTTGCGCGACCGCAATCCAGGATTTTTGATGATTTCGGGCGATGATGCACTTACACTTCCAATCATTGCAGCAGGTGGCGATGGCGCAATTTCCGTTGTGGCCAACGCCTTCCCTCAGCTTTATTCAACCATGGTTCGTTTGGCGATGGAGGATAGAATTAGTGAGGCAACACCCATTCACAGCGCATTGCTCGAATTTACGCGATTGATGTTTGCCGACGGCAGTCCGGGTGGAATTAAAGCCGCATTGAAGGTGCTCGGCTTGTGCAACGAATATGTGCGTTTGCCCTTGGTTAACGTTCGACCTGAAATTTATAAAGCAATTGAAAAAGAAGTTCATGCGTTGAAGCACTTCAATGTTAAATTGAAATAAAAGAATAGCATTTACTATGGCATTAATCAAATCAATCTCCGGCATTCGTGGTACCATTGGCGGTGCGCCGGGCGAAGGACTTTCTCCTGTCGATATTGTAAAATTCACATCGGCATTTGCAAGCTGGGTTAAGGATCGTCATCCGCAAGGCCGCATAACCATTGTGATTGGTCGCGATGCGCGCATTTCGGGCGAGATGTGTCGCAACCTCGTGGTGGGAACCTTACAAGGCATGGGCATCGATGTAATTGACCTCGGACTAAGCACTACGCCAACCGTTGAAATGGCTGTTACGATGGAGAACGCGCAGGCAGGCATCATCCTCACGGCGAGCCACAACCCAAAGCAATGGAATGCCTTGAAATTGTTGAACGAAAAGGGCGAATTTATCTCAGCAGCCGATGGTCAAGCCGTTCTCGACATGGCCGATAAAGAGCAGTTTACGTATGCCGATGTGAATCAGCTTGGTCGTCATTTGGTGATGGACGGCTACATGCAAAAACACATTGAGAAAATCCTCAGTTTGCCTTTGGTAGATCGCGATGCAATTGCTGCTAAAGGCTTTAAAATTGTGGTTGATGCAGTGAATTCGACCGGTGGCATTGCTATTCCAATGTTGCTTAAAGCGTTGGGTGTTGAGGCGGTAACCGAGTTGTATTGCACGCCCGATGGGAAATTTCCACACAACCCGGAGCCATTGCCCGAGCATTTGCGCGATTTGAGCGAAACTGTGGTAAAACAGAAAGCGCATTTGGGAATTTCGATTGATCCCGATGTGGATCGCTTGGCGCTGGTTTGCGAAGACGGCGAAATGTTTGGCGAAGAATACACGCTCGTTGCTGTGGCTGATTATGTGTTAAAATCAACGCCAGGCAATACGATATCTAATTTAAGTTCGACACGTGCTTTGAGAGAAGTTACCGAAAAATATAAGTGCAAGCATTTTGCTTCGGCGGTTGGCGA
>JBKCFX010000148.1:0-2103 GCA_046303595.1 Bacteroidia bacterium | reverse complement strand
TCGCTTAATTCTGACGAATTTGAAAATTAATTTTTCCTGAATCGGACTTTTTCAGGATCGACTAAGTATATGTAAATGAATCGAAGAGTTCTGCTTAAAAATATGCTGAAGGGCTTACCGATGTATTGCGTTGCGCCATGGTTTCTTGAGGCATGTGCAAAGGCCGAACCCGACGATGCTCTGGGTATTGAAGGCCCGGTTTGTATAATTGGTGCCGGGGCTGCCGGAATTTATGCCGCTGCGTATTTAATGAAGCAGGGTGTTGAGGTTACGCTATTAGAGGCCTCATCGCGCGCCGGCGGAAGAATTCGTTCTCAGGAAGGATTTGCTGATTTTCCGGTAGAGCTTGGGGCAGAAGAAATACATGGAAGGAGAAGTTTGCTCTATGATCTCGCACTGGCATTCGCTCAAGCCGATATAATGCCTGAAGCCGGAGAAAGTAAATATTGGTTGAACAACGTTTTACGCGATTCGTATTATTTTCAGCAATCTTCCGATTTGCAAGGAGCAGGTCAAACGCTGTTGCAAATTTCCGAAAGTCTGGCGGCGTACGAAGGCCCCGATATTACGCTTCAGGAATACCTGGTAAATTTTCCAATAGACCCCGGTTTAGCAGAAATTGCCAATGCATTAATCGCCAACGACTATGGTACACAGCTAAACCGCATCGGGATGCACGCATTGCGTGAGGCAGAGCAACGTTATGCATCGGGCATTGATGGATATTTTCTGAAAAATCGTTCGATGTGGAGCCTGTTTGAAACGGCTTTTCCGGAGGCAATTGCCAAGGTTAAATTGAATGAGCCTGTTTCTGATGTTATTGTTCAAGAATCGGGTGTTTTGGTGAAAACCATTTACGATGCAGAATACACTGCGCAAACGGTATTGATTACCGTACCCCTACGGATGCTGCAAGATTCTTACATTGTGTTTAATCCTCCGCTTCCTCCGGCCAAGCTAGAAGCAATTAATGCAATTAAGATGGATGTTGGTTCAAAATTTATTTTGCGTTTCAGTGCAGCATTTTGGGATGAAGATACCGGTTCTATTTTGGGTGGATTGCGTATTCCAGAGTACTGGGTTTCATCTGCCGGAAAAAAATCGGCTACACCAACATTAACTGCATTTGTAATGGGCGACAGAGCTGCTTATTTTCAGGGAATGGCTGAGTCGCAGATTCAGGCCGAGCTGCTCGATGAACTTGGGTTGATGTATCCAACGCAAAATCCTTCAGCATTGTGTACCGGAATTCTTGTGCAGCGCTGGGCCGATGAGCCGTTTATTCGTGGTGCTTACAGTTATCCATCGCCCCAGAGTACCGGTATGCGCGAGGTCTTGGCCGAACCAGTGGGAAACAGGCTGTTTTTCGCCGGCGAAGCCTGTAATGTTAACGGACATATTGCAACTGTGCATGGAGCCATGGAGTCGGCCTACCTTGCCTGTAAATCCATGAAGAAATGATACGGCTACCATTCCTCATCTTGCTTTCGCTAGCGTTTCACTGGGCTAATTCGCAGAAGTATACCGATCTGAGAGTCGGCCTTTCTTACCTGAATGCCGCCTCGTGGAATGAAACCATTCGCACGTACAACGATTCGCGTTTCTGGCAAGAAAACGAGTTGCCGGAACTTAAAGGCGCATTCGCGTACGGACTCGGATTCAGCGGCGTGGCGGGCAAAGGTTTTTTCCTGTCGCCCTCGGTTCAGTATTCAAAATTTTCGGCCGAAACACCCGCCGACAAAATCGATTTACACTGGGTCGAATTGGAATTGGCCTGCGATATTTTTCCACTCGAATTTGGTATGGATAGCGTGCATTTTAGGCTTCGTCCGTTTGTACGCCTCGGTTATGCGGGTTCGATGTTGCTCACCCGCATAAGGCTTGCAGATGGAAATGCCAGCATCGACGGAGAGCCCTACGAACCCTACAACTGGCCGTATGTTTTACATGCCGCATTAGGCCTGCGCTATCAGCCTACTTCGGTTGTTGGTTTTTTTCTTCTTTTGGATGCGCGTTATGCACCCAACGCAAGAATAAACGAATTCAGAACAGCCCTTTTGGGATCAAATTACCTGAATTCATCAGACCAAAACAATGCGCGAA
>JBKCFX010000147.1:0-1348 GCA_046303595.1 Bacteroidia bacterium | reverse complement strand
GCTCCGATTGTGGTGCCCAGTTGTGTGTTCGCTCGAGATAGGGCAAACATGCTGCTGAAGTATCGTCGATTCCACTCATGATGCGGATGTATGCGCCCGGATTTTCAGTCAGGGCTTCATGAATAACCACTGCATCATCGTAGAATTTAAAGATATCGGCGGTTTGCCGGTTGGGATAAATTGTTGAATACACCCAGATCAATACAGCGCCTGCAGCAAGTTTTAAAAGAAACAGCCCAATAAGCGATCGTGTTCTGAAAGCCGATGCCCGAAATACGTGTAAGCGAACAATAAGTGCAATCGCTGCCGCCAGCCAAAATCCAAACAAGACTACAGTGAGCATGTTAATTCAATGCTTTGTTTGAAGAAAACCTTCATTACCACCAGCGATTTTTACGAAACCAAATCAACATCCCACCGGCAATAACAAGCATTGCGCCCCAAACTGTTGGATATGCCCATTTGTAATCGAGTTCGGGCATGAATTTGAAGTTCATACCATATACCCCTACGAGAAAGGTAAGTGGAATAAATATCGTGGCGATGATGGTCAGCGTTTTCATCACGTTATTCATCTTGTTGCTGATTGAACTCAAATACACATCCATCAAACCCGACGAAACATCGCGGAAGGTCTCGAGTGTGTCGATTACATGGATGCAGTGGTCGTAAACATCGCGCAAATAAAGCGTGGTATTGCCGGTTAGTAGCAAACTATCTCCTTTGCTTAATAAACTAATCACTTCGCGCAATGGCCAGATGAATTTTCGAAGATAGATTAGGTCGCGCTTGGCTTTGTGCAATTCCTTAAGTACTTCGTTACGAGGATCTTCCAGCAGGCGTATTTCCAGGTCTTCCAAATGATCGCCGATGCTCTCGAGCACCACGAAATAATTGTCGACCAACGAATCCAATAATGAATACACAAGATAATCGGCGCCCGATTTACGAATCTTTTGGTTGCCTTTGCGTATGCGATCGCGCACCTGTTCAAATAAATCACCTTTGTCTTCGATAAAGGTAATCAACGTGTTTCCGCGTAATACAACACTTAATTGCTCACTACTGATTTCCTGTGTTTCGGGCTTGAACTGAATCATCTTTCCGACAACGTAGAGGTAATCGTCGTATTCATCGAGCTTTGGTCGTTGATTCGGATGCACGATATCTTCCATCACCAAGCCGTGCAAGCCATAATCTTGGCCAATCTGTTGAATGAGCTCGGTTTGGTGGATGCCGGTTATGTTTATCCAAACTACATGATTCGAATCGAATCGTTCGTGTTTTAACTGTTCAATCCCGATTCGGTGTTTCTCCTCGAACATGGTTTCGTTGAACCGAATAAAAT